>NZ_JAHLRC010000212.1:0-3561 GCF_018919545.1 Citrobacter sp. S46_ASV_140 | reverse complement strand
ACGGTACACCGGTCCAGTCGGCGATCACCGTAGCTACTGTGCGCGCGTCTACATCCGGAAACAGTAAAGGATGGCCCTGCTGAAGCACACTAAGCTGTTGCTGCAATTCAATCGTTTCCGCCTGACGAGAAATATCACGGCGGCTGGTCAGCAGTTGCTCAGTGAGCGCTATTTCCTGGCCATACTGGGTTTCCAGTTCATCAAGCTCGACAAGCAGGCGATTTTCATGCTGTTCAATGCTGGCCAGCCTTTCATCATACTGACCATTTCCTACTGCGAGGTCTGCAAGCAACGCCTGTTTTTCAATTTCAAGCGCGGTGATCTCCGACTTCAAGCGCGTAAGGGGTTCAGGAACGGTATCAAGGCACATCCGTACTCTTGCACCTGCGGTATCCAGCAGGTCGACGGCTTTGTCGGGTAATTGCCTCCCGGTAAGATAGCGGCGAGAGAGCATAACAGCGGCTTTAACCGCTTCGTCGGTGATATGAACGCCATGGTGTTCTGCATAGCGTGATTTCAGACCACGCAGCATTAAACAGGCAGTGTCATCATCCGGTTCATCCACTTTAACCATCTGAAAACGCCGCTCCAGCGCAGCATCACGCTCAAAATACTGTTTATATTCGCTCCATGTGGTCGCTGCGATGGTTCGCAATTCACCTCTGGCCAGAGCGGGTTTTAGCAGGTTGGCTGCATCAGCTCCCCCCGCCTGATTACCGGCCCCAATGATGGTGTGTGCTTCATCGATAAAGAGCAGAACAGGAGTTGGCGATTGCTGAACGGCATCAATGATATTTTTTAATCGCTGCTCAAACTCACCTTTCACTCCAGCACCTGCCTGCAACAGCCCAAGATCCAGCGTACGTAAGGTTACTGATTTCAGGCTATCCGGCACGTTACCTTCAGCAATACGCAGCGCCAGCCCCTCCACCAAAGCGGTCTTGCCGACGCCGGGTTCCCCAACCAGAATTGGATTGTTTTTTCGACGACGAGATAGCACATCCACCATTTGCCGAATTTCATTATCACGACCAAATACCGGATCGATATCACCGGCACGCGCTTTCGCGGTCACGTCTAATGTAAATTTATCGAGCACACCTTGTAATGCGGGCGACAAAGTCGACTGGGCCAGATTTCGCCCCGGTTCATCATCAGAGGTAAACTGTGCCAGAGCGGCCTCTTGCTGTCTTTCAGGACGTTCATCCGACTGAACATTTAATAGCGGCAGGAGCCGTTCCAGTTGAGTATGTCCTGCGCTCAGAAGAGGCCACATGCCGTCACACTTCAGTAGCGAAGGCTTTCCCACCAGCGCCATCAGCAGATGCACACCACGTATCTGCGAATTTTCATCCGTTGCTGCACACAGCCACGCTTGTTGCATTAAAGAGAGGAGTACATCAGACAACTGCGGGCGGCTTTTTACGGAACGAGGCTGAACATCCAGATGCGCCAGCAGCGACTGCCAGAGATTGTCGATATCCCATTCATAACGACGTGCAATGACAGTAATATCGCCCTCTCCCTGTTCCAATAGCTTCAGTAACCAGTGTTCAGGTGTGATTTCTGCATGCGCACGCGTTTGGCATAACGATGCCGCCGCTTCAAGCGCCTGAGCACAATAGGGGTTGAGACGTCGTAATAACACTGCTGACTGGTGTTCCATTTGCTTCCTGACTCCCTGTATTCAGGCACGCTACCGCCCGTGGCCGTAACCCAATGCCCATAAGGTAATAGTGACGTTGATACTCTCTGCTAAATCCCCGCGCCGGATACTCAGCAGAGGGCATAAAAAAACGGATGAGGAAATCCTCATCCGTTAGTGCGTTACGCGGTGGTACGCTCGTTCCAGGCGTCAGAATGGATAATGTTGCCATCCTTATATGTCCAGACGATCTTCTCGTAGCGCAGTTCAATCTGTTCCAGGTGGTTATGCTTCTCTTTAGCCGGATCTTTGATGTCGTACATCACAGGATTTACTTTCACCACTTTCACGTTATGCAGAGTGGTGTTGAAGTATTCCACTTCCTGACCAGCATCATTGATGCGATACCATTTGAACTCTGCCTGACGCAGGGTCTGACCAGTGGTTACAGCCTTGTACAGATACGGGCTGGAAGCATCGATTTCCTTAGTGAAAAGAAACGGGGTATGGATGCGCGTCCCGGTCAACTTACCGGTGTTGTTATCGGTAGGGATGTACAGGTTATGTTCCTGAGCCACTACTTCGATACTGCCCACACGGTCTTTCACATCAACAGAGCCCTTAATATCCGCACCGCCGTCGTCTTTCAGCCAAAGGTAGACTGGAATTGCCATAACTCTTTCTCCATTTTTACTTCGTTAATGCGTCACCGCCTTGCGGTGACGGTTCCTTCATGCCCGACACCCGACAGGCATCAGCCTGCGGTACCAGACTGATCTCTACACGGCGGTTGGCAGCCCTCCCCTCCGGCGTATCGTTGGTTTTGTAGGGACGTAATTCGCCGTAACCCTGAACAGCAAAACAGCTCTCCGCGACGTCACCGGTATCACGCATCCAGTCGCGAACAGATTCCGCGCGTTTGAGAGAGAGCTGCTGATTAGATTTATCGTCACCCACATCATCGGTATGCCCGGCGATGACTATCAGCCAACCGGGCTTGGCTTTGATATTGACCAAAGCTCGAATGAGTACTTTTGTTGAACCCGCTTTTAACGCCCATTCGCCCGTATCAAACAGCGACATACTGTCCAGTCGAACGGTATGCGGGGAGGCCACTTTCGGTTTTTCAGTTGGCAGCCAGTCGCTGATGGCGGCCTGCAAAGGCGGGATCAATCTCATCCCCTGATACAATCCCATTGAAAGAGAAAGGGGCTCACCACGCTGATACCAGCGATCAAGCCGCTGTGCATCACGACGAAGCTGTTCCTGGGCCTGAATCTTTGGCTCGACAGGATTGCCAGTAAGATGGCGGTATAACATCAGATGATCGTTTGTGATCCTGATGAGATGTTGGTTATTGATAAAGCTGCACGTCATCGCCAGCCCGACAAAAATGCCGCATAGCAGACCGCTTACGCCCAGCGTTCGTTGAAATGCTGTCAGTGCCCGGCGGCGGGATAAAAAAGGCAACGCTAAATCAGGAAAAGGCAGCAGTACGGGCGCTGCTGATGCCGCAGGAGAAAGCGTTGTTTGAGCAGTGATATGCCGTTGCCACAGATTATTTTCGTAAACCGCTAATGAGGTGAAACACACAACCCGTAAAGCAGAGAAAAGAGGCGGAGCATGGCGTTCGGTATCGCCTTGCACCTTCTTCAGCCAGCCCAGTAAATTATCTAACCACACTGCATGTGTTAGATGAGAATGGCGAGCCGGGCGCTCTTCGGAAGAGAAAGGTGCAAAGTCGTCTAATCCCGTAGCTGACTGCACCTCTGCATCCTGAGGGGTTCGAATAAACCAACGTACAGTCTCATTACATTGAGGAGAATTCAGCCAACAGCACAACCAAAACGGCGGTATACCTGATAACCAACGCCGACTCTGGGTTACCACACGCCGCCAACTGAGTAGCATATGCT
>NZ_JAHLRC010000211.1:0-3566 GCF_018919545.1 Citrobacter sp. S46_ASV_140 | reverse complement strand
CTTTCCCTGACTGGCCCGAGCGCATCGCGTCAAAGCCCTGCTGGAATTCATCGATGGAGAATCGATGGGTGATGATCGGCGACAAATCCAGACCAGACTGAATCAATGCGGCCATCTTGTACCAGGTCTCAAACATCTCTCGACCGTAGATACCTTTAATAAACAATCCCTTAAAGATAACTTTAGTCCAGTCGATGGACATGTCTGATGGTGGAATACCCAGCATAGCAATACGGCCACCGTGGTTCATGGTGTCCAGCATGGCGCGAAACGCTGGCGGCGCGCCGGACATCTCCAGACCGACATCAAACCCTTCGGTCATGCCCAGTTCAGCCATCACGTCGGTCAGACTCTCTTTCGACACGTTGACCGCGCGAGTGATGCCCATTTTACGCGCCAGTTCAAGGCGATACTCATTAACATCGGTAATCACCACGTGGCGTGCGCCAACGTGCCTGGCAACCGCTGCCGCCATAATACCGATTGGACCGGCGCCGGAAACCAGCACATCTTCCCCAACCAGATCGAACGACAGCGCCGTATGCACCGCATTACCGAACGGATCGAAGATAGACGCCAGGTCGTCAGAGATGTTGTCCGGAATTTTAAACGCGTTAAATGCCGGGATCACCAGGTACTCTGCAAAGCAGCCAGGACGGTTTACGCCAACACCGGTCGTATTGCGGCACAGGTGAGTACGTCCACCGCGGCAGTTACGGCAATGCCCGCAGGTGATATGACCTTCGCCTGAAACGCGATCGCCGATTTTAAAGCCTTTAACTTCCTGGCCGATGCCAACAACTTCGCCGACATATTCATGTCCAACGACCATCGGTACCGGGATGGTTTTTTGCGACCATTCATCCCAGTTATAAATGTGAACGTCAGTCCCGCAGATGGCTGTTTTACGGATTTTAATCAGCAAATCGTTATGGCCGACTTCCGGTTCAGGAACGTCGGTCATCCAAATGCCCTCTTCCGCTTTCAGTTTGGATAACGCTTTCATTTCACATCCTCAGGCAATAACGCCCAGTTGTTTACCAATGCGTGTGAACGCCTCAACAGCACGCGTAATCTGCTCAGGGGTATGCGCCGCAGACATCTGGGTACGAATACGCGCCTGACCTTTTGGAACCACCGGATAGAAGAATCCAGTAACGTAAATCCCCTCTTTTTGCAGCTCGCGAGCGAACTCTTGCGCCACTACCGCATCCCCCAACATGACCGGGATAATTGCGTGATCCGCTCCCGCTAACGTAAAGCCTGCGGCAGACATTTGCTCGCGGAACTGACGTGCGTTCGCCCACAGGCGATCGCGCAGCTCGCTGCCTGCTTCGACCATCTCCAGCACTTTAATGGAGGCAGAAACAATGGCAGGAGCCAATGAGTTGGAGAACAGATACGGACGGGAACGCTGACGCAGCCACTCAACAACCTCTTTGCGCGCTGCGGTGTACCCGCCAGATGCGCCGCCGAGCGCTTTACCCAGCGTACCAGTGATGATGTCCACACGCCCCATCACGTCACAGTATTCATGTGAGCCACGACCATTTTCGCCGACAAAGCCGACAGCATGGGAATCATCAACCATGACCAGCGCGTCGTATTTATCCGCCAGGTCACAAACGCCTTTCAGGTTAGCAATCACACCATCCATAGAGAACACGCCATCAGTGGCGATCAGGATATGACGGGCTCCCGCTTCACGCGCTTCTTTCAAACGCGCTTCCAGTTCGACCATGTCGTTGTTGGCGTAACGGAAACGCTTTGCTTTACACAAGCGAACACCGTCAATGATAGAAGCGTGGTTGAGCGCATCTGAGATAATCGCATCTTCTGCGCCCAGCAGCGTTTCAAACAGGCCGCCGTTGGCGTCAAAGCAGGAAGAGTAAAGGATGGCATCTTCCATACCGAGGAATGCCGCCAGTTTTTGCTCCAGTTGCTTATGGCTGTCCTGGGTACCGCAAATAAAGCGGACCGAAGCCATACCAAATCCGTGAGAATCCATACCTGCTTTTGCAGCTGCAATCAGTTCCGGGTGGTTAGCCAGCCCCAGATAGTTGTTCGCACAAAAGTTAATAACGTGGCTTCCGTCCGCCACGGTGATATCCGCCTGCTGGGCAGACGTAATAATGCGCTCTTCTTTAAACAATCCTTCCGCACGTGCGGTTTCGAGATCGTTCGTTAACTGTTTGTAAAAATCCCCACGCATTTCAATTCTCCAGACTGGGCAAATTTCAGCACATATTACCCAAAGCTATACGCTGATACGAGATGACGCATCATCACTTCTTCAAAATGAAGCATAAATCACGTATACCCACATGGCTAATCAGTGATGCCGTCGTATGGATTCATTGGACGCACTGAATCGCAACCAATTGAATTGGATGGATTTTATAAAAAATCATAAAAAAACAACAGCAATTGCAGAAGAATGCCTTTGCAGCATTCTATCTGGTTAGATAACCCTTCAATCTCATTCAAGCCACTACTTTCGAGTGAGAAAAATTCGCAATGCCTGGAGTTTTGCACCTAAAGCGGTTCGCCGATAAACACGGAACAGATCGAACCATTTGCCACGACCAAGGTAATTAAGCATTAATAGCTCAGGGCGCTTGTAATAACACATGACAAAAATACCCTGATCATCATCAACAATATTATTTCTGAGAGTCTCTTTTTGACACTCAGTGACTAATGAGTAAAACTCTTTCCATTTCTCTGGTGAACCAACAATAGCGCCGCCGATAATATAAGTATGATTTCCGATCATAAAATCAAAAACCTGTTTTCTGGATGATATAACCAGACCCTTTTTAATCGTGAAGAGATGCATTTTATTACGGTCAAAAGGGAAGTCCCATACTTTTAATCCGCGAGTAACCTGCGGTTTACGGCAATATCCGAAGTCTACCCAGGCAACCATCGGAGTATTAACTAAGCCTGCATTTATGGCCTTAGCTACAAAATATGCTTTTAAATTAGTAACCAACACATATTCTGGAGACCAGTACTCAGGATTAGCTAACTGTCGAGTCTCTAATTTATTCTTGAAGGCATCATCCTGCTGGATTTGTCTTATTTTATTTTTAATATATTTAAATTTTTTATCTAAATCTATGGTTATAATTTTTGTAGGTTTACCTTTGCGTATTTCCGCAATTCTGGCTTCAAACTCAGACGAGGTAAAAATAACCATCTCATTTTCTAAAGCGGCTAACCGTTTGAAGTAGTCAAAATAGACATCAGAAGATCGGGAAAGTTTTTCACGGAAGCCTTTATTAACAGTCCACTCCCCCCTACCGATATCAAAATATGCTGTCACAATAGTGGTAGACGATTTCATAACCATTTTCAAACCATTAATAAAAAAAATATTATATCACATAGTTTTTGTTTTTGTACATATAATATACATAGATGGATATAAAAAAACTAAGTACATTTAAGATTAATTTAATAGACTTAATAACCATTAAATAAGCATTCTTATACTGGTGTTTATAGGCCTTCTACCGACCCACCATCTTACTTAAGAGGCTGAAGGGATGCCGATGTGATGG
>NZ_JAHLRC010000210.1:0-3757 GCF_018919545.1 Citrobacter sp. S46_ASV_140 | reverse complement strand
GGCCTGCACTGTCCGGGCCTCCCAAACTGTGTATTTTCTCTTCATCGCGTTTTTCCAGTGTCCTGGGAGATACCAGTGCCGGAGCATTACCCTATCTTCCCGTCATCATTCGTACGGAACAAGAAATATTAGTTTCGCAGTGTGATGGCTTTTATTTTGGAAAAGAATCCCCTACTTATCAGGTGGAATTAAAGAATAAATATCCGTCTAAGGCATTGCTATTAATTGCCGAACAGAACCCCGAATGCGTTATTGGCAGCGCCTTTTGCCTCATAATTAAAGATGAAGATGTGAGATTTTCCGTAAATATGGATTCCCTTTCACGCAGTGGCGTAAGGGTCAGTCCGGACGTATTAATGCTTGCACGGAATCAGAAGCATGGATAAGGGCCATTCTCCCATAACACGCCCGACGTTTAAGCGGACATTACGGCGTATCAGCATAATCAGCGTTCTGGTAACTATGACGCTGATCTGGCTGCTGCTCAGCATTTCTTCGGTGCTGGCATTGAGACAGTATGCGCAAAAGAACCTGGATCTGACCGCAGCAACTATGACCCGCACGCTTGAAGCAGCATTAGTTTTTTCTGATGGCGTCGCAGCAACTGAAACGCTGGCAGCACTGGGCCAGCAGGGGCAATTTTCCGTTGCAGAAGTTCGTAATAAAAACCAGAAGGTGATCGCCACCTGGCGCTATAACGCGCAGGATACCACTGAAAAAATCAGCGGACTTATCAGCCACTGGCTGTTTCCCCAACCGGTCACTCAACCTATTTTGCATAATGGCAACGTCATCGGCGAAGTACGATTGACTGCGCGCGATAGCGTTATCAGCCATTTCATCTATTTGTCGCTGGCCGTCCTTACCGGGTGCATTCTGTTGGCCTCTGGCATTGCATTAATGCTCACTCGTTATTTACATAATGGCGTCGTGGAAGCCCTGCAAAATATAACCGAGGTGGTACATGATGTTCGTACCAACCGTAACTTTTCACGACGCGTTTCAGAAGAGCGCATTGAAGAGTTTCACCTTTTTGCCCAGGACTTTAATAGTCTGCTGGACGAGATGGAGGAGTGGCAACTTAAACTGCAGGCAAAGAACGCCCAGCTTTTGCGTACGGCGCTACACGATCCGCTGACCGGCCTGGCGAATCGCGCCGCATTTCGCAGCAGCATTAACGCCCTGATGAATGACCATGCCGCCCACAGCAGCTCCGCACTGTTATTTCTTGATGGTGATAATTTTAAATTTATTAATGATACCTGGGGCCACGCAGCGGGGGATCGGGTCCTGATTGAAGTTGCAAACAGGCTGTCCGAGTTTGGTGGTAATCGACATCACCCCTACAGACTTGGCGGCGATGAGTTCGCTATGGTGCTGTACAGCGTTCACTCTGAATACGAAGTTCAGCGGATCTGCGCGGCACTGTCACACGAGTTTAACCGACCTTTTGACCTGCATAACGGTCATCAGGCAAGCATGACACTCAGCATTGGTTTTGCGCTGACGTGGGAACATGCCTCTGCCGAGAAATTACAAGAACTTGCCGATAAAAATATGTATCAGGCCAAAAATTTGCGTTCTGAACGCATTATTAAAAAATAAGGACTTACACATGCTAAAACGTCTATCATCCCCGTTTCTTCTGCTTTTACTGATTTTGGCAGGCTGTCAGGCACCTCAGGGAAAATTTACCCCGGAGCAAATTGCAGCCATGAAATCGTACGGATTTACCGAAGCTTCCGGAGACTGGTCTCTTGGTCTGTCTGACAACATCCTGTTTGACAAAAACGACTATAAGCTCCGCCCTGAAAGTGAAAAGCAGATCCAGGAAATGGCATCCAAACTGGCAGCTACCGGGTTAAACCATGCGCGTATGGATGGTCATACCGATAACTACGGCGAAGACAGCTACAACGAAGCGCTGTCGCTCAAACGCGCGAATGTGGTTGCCGATGCGTGGGCACAGGGCGCCAACATTCCCCGCACTAATCTGACAACGCAGGGACTCGGGAAGAAATACCCGATCGCCAGTAATCAGACGTCAAAAGGTCGTGCTGAAAACCGCCGGGTTGCAGTCGTGATCGCTACGCCGTAAAAGTCCTCAACTGGCTGCGCGCCGCGCAGCCATCCAATTGCAATAAAACAAAAGAGTAAGGTCGGAATAAAAAAAGGGCCAGCCTTTCGGCCAGCCCTTTTCTAACAGGATGTCGCTTGCGCGAATCTTAGTTAAGACGCTCTTTGATACGAGCAGACTTACCAGTGCGCTCACGCAGGTAGTACAGTTTAGCTTTACGAACAGCACCACGACGTTTAACAGCAATGCTGTCAACTACCGGAGAGTGAGTCTGGAAGACACGCTCAACGCCTTCGCCGTTGGAAATTTTACGAACAGTGAATGCAGAGTGCAGACCGCGGTTACGAATAGCGATAACCACGCCCTCGAATGCCTGCAGACGTTTTTTGGAACCTTCAACAACCCATACTTTCACTTCCACGGTATCACCCGGACGGAAGGAAGGTACGTCCTGCTTCATCTGCTCTTGTTCAAGTTGCTTAATAATGTTGCTCATAATTTAATCTCTTATCCTGGGTAAACTGATATTTGGGGGTCTCAGACCAGCCCATCATGTTTATGCTGCTGTTGTGCGTGTTCCGTTTTGAACTCCGCCAGCAACCTTGCTTGCTCTTCAGTCAGAGCCAGGTTTTCCAGAAGTTCAGGTCTTCTAAGCCAGGTCCGGCCCAGCGACTGTTTTAAACGCCAGCGACGTATCTCAGCGTGGTTCCCCGACAGTAACACTGCCGGTACTTCCATCTGTTCTAACACTTCAGGTCGGGTATAGTGCGGGCAATCCAGCAACCCATCAGCAAACGAATCTTCGATTGCCGAAGCTTCATGACCCAGAACTCCCGGAATAAACCGAGATACGGAGTCGATAAGCGTCATTGCCGGTAACTCACCACCGCTGAGAACGTAATCGCCGATTGACCATTCTTCGTCAATTTCGGTTTGAATCACGCGCTCATCTATTCCTTCATAGCGACCACACACCAGAATCAGCTTTTGATTCGTGGCCAGTTCGCTAACGCCCGCTTGATCAAGCTTGCGTCCCTGAGGTGACAGATAAATCACCTTTGCGCCTTCACCAGCCGCAGCTTTTGCTGCATGAATGGCGTCCCGTAAAGGTTGCACCATCATTAACATCCCCGGTCCGCCGCCGTAAGGACGATCGTCCACGGTACGGTGCCGGTCATGAGTAAAGTCACGAGGACTCCAGCTCTGGATGTTCAGCAGGCCATTTTTTACTGCCCGGCCAGTTACCCCGTAATCGGTAATTGCGCGGAACATTTCTGGAAACAGGCTAACGATACCTATAAACACAAGCCAATCCCCATAACGCCGACTTTTACCGTTTATCCGGTGGTTTAAAAACCAGGATCCCAATCTACTTCGATAGTACGAGTAGCGAGATCGACTTTCTTGATAACCTGCCCATCGAGGAACGGTACAAGACGTTCCTTGATACCAAACGCATCTTTCAGGTTTGCCTTAATGACAATGACGTCATTCGAACCGGTTTCCATCATATCGACGACTTTACCGAGATCGTAACCTTCAGTGGTCACTACCTGGCAGCCCATAAGGTCTTTCCAGTAGTAGGAACCATCTTCCAGCGCTGGCAACTGCGAGGAATCCACGACAATTTCGCAATTAGTCAGTAGATTCGCCGAATCACGATCGTCAACGCCTTTCAGC
>NZ_JAHLRC010000020.1:0-58157 GCF_018919545.1 Citrobacter sp. S46_ASV_140 | reverse complement strand
AATTATCCGGCAGAACCCTTCCGTATTAAAAGCGTTGAAACTGTATCTATGATCCCGCGTGATGAACGCCTTAAGAAAATGCAAGAAGCGGGATACAATACTTTCCTGTTAAATTCGAAAGATATTTATATTGACCTGCTGACAGACAGTGGCACCAACGCAATGAGCGACAAGCAGTGGGCCGGAATGATGATGGGTGATGAAGCCTACGCGGGCAGCGAAAACTTCTATCATCTGGAAAGAACCGTGCAGGAACTGTTTGGCTTTAAACATATTGTTCCTACTCACCAGGGGCGCGGCGCAGAAAACCTGTTATCGCAGCTGGCAATTAAACCGGGGCAATATGTTGCCGGGAATATGTATTTCACTACTACCCGTTATCACCAGGAAAAAAATGGTGCGGTGTTTGTCGATATCGTTCGTGACGAAGCGCACGATGCCGGTCTGAATATTGCTTTTAAAGGTGATATCGATCTTAAAAAATTACAAAAACTGATTGATGAAAAAGGCGCCGAGAATATTGCCTATATTTGCCTGGCAGTCACGGTTAACCTCGCAGGCGGGCAGCCGGTCTCCATGGCTAACATGCGCGCGGTGCGTGAACTGACTGCAGCACATGGCATTAAAGTGTTCTACGACGCTACCCGCTGCGTAGAAAACGCCTACTTTATCAAAGAGCAAGAGCAGGGCTTTGAGAACAAGAGCATCGCCGAGATCGTGCATGAGATGTTCAGCTACGCCGACGGTTGCACCATGAGTGGTAAAAAAGACTGTCTGGTGAACATCGGCGGCTTCCTGTGCATGAACGATGACGAAATGTTCTCTTCTGCCAAAGAGTTAGTCGTTGTCTACGAAGGCATGCCATCTTACGGCGGCCTGGCCGGACGCGACATGGAAGCTATGGCGATTGGTCTGCGCGAAGCCATGCAGTATGAGTACATCGAGCACCGCGTGAAGCAGGTTCGCTATCTGGGCGATAAACTGAAAGCCGCTGGTGTACCGATTGTTGAACCGGTGGGCGGTCACGCGGTATTCCTTGATGCGCGTCGCTTCTGTGAGCATCTGACGCAGGACGAGTTCCCGGCACAAAGCCTGGCTGCCAGTATCTATGTGGAAACCGGCGTACGTAGTATGGAGCGCGGAATTATCTCTGCGGGCCGTAATAACGTGACCGGTGAACACCACAGGCCGAAACTGGAAACCGTGCGTCTGACTATTCCGCGCCGCGTTTATACTTACGCGCATATGGATGTAGTGGCTGACGGTATTATTAAACTTTACCAGCACAAAGAAGATATTCGCGGGCTGAAGTTTATTTACGAGCCGAAGCAGCTCCGTTTCTTTACTGCACGCTTTGACTATATCTAAATAATAATTATGGCCCCATCTCAGGATGGGGCTTTTTTGTATTTCTTTTCCATGAACAGGAAGCCTTTGCGGTGCCCGTTACCGTGACATAACTACAAAAGTAAACCCTGACTCCGACATTTTTATTATCCGCATGATGTACAAATGACAGCTGTAATTATAACGAATAGTCTACAGGAACATTTATCATGGATATTAATGCCATTGAGCGACAGAGTAGTACCCCCGGACTGATTAGCGGAACCATGTTGGTTATCGCGACCGTAGTGGGTGGAGGGATGTTTTCCCTGCCGATTGCGATGGCTGGCGTATGGTTCCCCGGTGCGTCAGTTATTCTTCTGTTTATCGCCATCATGATGTTATTAACCGGTCTGATGCTGGTCGAAGTTAACCTGCATTATGGCGCTGGTGCCAGTTTTAATACTTTTACTCAGGATTTATTAGGCCGAAAGTGGAATATTGTGGTCGGTATCGCTTTCGGCTTTGTGCTGTATATTCTGACCTATGCCTATATCTCTGGTTCGTCGGCGGTGATGGCGCAAACCGTGTTCAAATACAGCGGCGTGCGCTTTCCGGCGAATATCTCGGTGGTGATCGTCAGTATGCTGGTCGGGGCGATTGCCTGGTACAGCTCCTTGTTGGTTGGACGTATTACTACCGTGTTGATTATCGGTAAGTTTATAGCGTTCTTTGCCACCTTCTCTGGCCTGGTGGGGCATATCGAAGTGGCGAAACTTGTCGACAGCGTGGCGGTGGCGCTGCCCAATTCGCAGTACCTGCCATATATCCTGATGACGCTGCCGTTCTGCATTATCTCGTTTGGTTTTCACGGTAACGTGCCGAGCCTGGTGAAGCTGTATGGCACGAGCGGGATCTCGAATATTACGCGTTCGATTATCATCGGCACGCTGTTTGCCCTGCTGCTGTATATCTTCTGGCTGGGTGTCACGATGGGCAACATCAGTCGTTCCTCATTCCCGCCAATTATCGCCAAAGGCGGCAATATCGACGTGTTTGTCGAGGCCATCAGCGGGCTGTTCACCAGCCGTTATATGGATCTGATCCTGACCTTCTTCGGCAACTTTGCGGTAGCCAGTTCCCTGCTGGCGGCGACGCTTGGCCTGTTCGATTACATCGCCGACCTGTTTCACTTCCCGGATGACGGCATGGGTCGCCTGAAAACCGCGCTGGTGACCTACTTCCCGCCAGCCGCTGTGTGCTTCTTCTTCCCGAACGGGTTTGTCCACGCCATTGGTTACGCCGGTCTGGCCTTTACCATCTGGAGCGTGATCCTGCCGCCGTTCCTGGTGAAAGCGGCGCGGAAACGTTTTCCGACCGCCAGCTATACCGCGCCGTGTAATAACACCGTGCTCAATCTGGTCATTGTCTGTGGGGCGGTTGTCTATCTGACGGTTGTTCTGGACGTATTTGGTCTGCTGCCAACGTTTCGCTAGACGGAGTCAAAATGAAAAACGTGTTGTCTGTTCAGTCGTCAGTCGTTTATGGCTATGCCGGAAATAAAGCCGCCGTGTTGCCGATGCAGCTCTCGGGGATCGATGTCTGGCCGTTTTACACCGTACAGTTTTCCAACCACACCCAGTACGGGATGTGGCAGGGCATGGCGATGCCGCATGGCGAGCTGAGCGCCATCATCTGCGGGCTGGATGACCTGCAAAAACTGGCGCAATGCGATGCCGTGCTGTCCGGGTATCTCGGGGACAAACGCCATTGCGAAGAGGTGAAGCTCGCGGTCACCACCATTCGCCAGCGTAATCCCCAGGCGCTCTATTTTTGCGATCCGGTGATGGGCGACCCGCAAAAAGGCTGCATCGTCGCGCAGGGCGTGGAGTCCTTTTTTGTCGATGACGCCATTCAACTGGCTGATGTGATGGGGCCGAATCTCTATGAGCTGGGCGTGCTGACGGGCAGACAACTACGTAGTTTTGACGAGGTGGTGGCAGCGGCGCAGCAGCTGGTGGCGTGGGGCGTGAAGAAGGTGCTGGTGAAACATCTCGGCGACTGCTCGCGCGACAAAAAGGCGTTTGAAATGCTGCTGGTGACGGCGGAACAGACGTTACACATCGCCCGGCCGCTGTATACCTTTGCCAAAATGCCAGTGGGCGTTGGGGATCTGATTTGCAGCGTGATGCTGGCCTCACTGCTCAACGGTTATGAGGACAAGCAGGCGCTGGAGCGGACCACCAGTGTCGTCGACGCGGTGATGCGGCTGACGAAAGAGCACGACTCGTATGAACTGCGGCTGATAGACGCGCGTCACCAGATAATGGAGCCGCAAATTCGCTATCAGGCAACGGTGCTGTAGCGCCGCAAGGAGGCTCTATGTTTCTGACACTGCTACGATTTCAGCATCCGCTGATCTACCGTTTTGCATGGCTTCGTCTGTGGGTCAGGGTGTTAAGAGCGTGCGGGCTGCGTAAGTGAAAGGGGAGAACATTTTTCTCTGCTGCCGGATGCGGCGCTTGCGCCTTATCCGGCCTACAAATGAGCGTGAAACGTAGGCCCGATAAGCGAAGCGCCATCAGGCATTAGCGCCAGGCATTACACGCGGAAGTAGCGTGGTGGGATCAACGCGGAAAAGGCGTCGAACTTCTTCACCATCTTTTTCCAGAACAACATAACAACAATCCTCGATTTGAAACATCGGCGCTATTTTAGTCAGCGCCGACAAATCGTAAAGCCAGTCGCTTCGTTTCGATCCTGAAGCGGTGTAAACCTTTTTGGTCACCACGTCGTCAAATACGGTTGCCGTGAATTTGACGGGGTTGACAATGGATTACGCCATAAACCAGTAATAAAAGAGACCGACTTTCAGGCCGAGGATCACAATATAGGCGCAGCAGTATTTCATGGTGCCAGACATTATCTGGTTGGCCTGTCCGTCCATTTTGGTGGCTGAAACCGCAATGGCGATACTCTGCGGCGAAATCATTTTCCCCCCCGTTGCACCAGAAGTATTCGCCGCCGCGAGCCAGTTGGGATCGATATGCAGTTTACTGGCGGCAATGGTTTGCAGTTTGCCGAACAAAATATTCGAGTTGGTATCGCTGCCGGTAACAAACGTGCCCAGCGCGCCAATCACCGGGGCGAGGAAGACGTAGGAACTGCCGGTCAGATCGACAATCGACTGGGCCAGCGTGGAGATAATCCCGCTGAGATCCATCACCGTGGCCAGCGCGACAATCGCCATAATCGCCACAATGGAATTTTTAAGCTGGAAAATGGTTTTGATAAACACTTCCAGCATCCCGCGCGCGGACGCTCCCTGAATAAAACCGCCGATAAGGGTCGCAAAGATGATCAGCATCCCCGGCGTGGTCACCCATTCAACTTTCAGCGCCAGCGTGTTGCCGTCGGCGAGCGTGAAATGCAGCACCGAGGCCAGTTGGGACGCCGCGCCTTTGATCGTCGGGAACAGCGGTGAGCACAGTAGGATAAAAACAAAAATAAACAGATAGATAGAGCCTACGCGGAACAACACTTTTGCCGAGCGCGGCGTGGTTTCGCGGGTATGGCTGACCTCAATGCGCCACTCGGGATCGGTTTTCCCTTTGCGCAGGCGGCTGACCATCGCCACGGCAAACAGGCTGACCAGGCTACCGGCAAAGGCGGGCAATTCCGCGCCAAGATGAATGGCGACAAAATATTGCGGAACCAGCGTGGTGATGCCGCAAATCAGCGTGATCAGAAATACGCCACGAATGGCTTTCAGGCCGCCGCCAATAATGCAGACAATGACAAACGGCAGCAGGATATTAAACAGCGCGAGCTGCAGAATAATGGTTCCGCCTAAGGTATACACCGGCAGATTAACCTGTTCCGCCAGAATAGAAACCGGGATCCCGACCGCGCCGAACGCGGTGGGAACGGTATTCGCCACGAGAGAAGCGATCGCCGCCTTCAGCGGGTTGAATCCCAGCGCAATAAGAATGCCGATCGGAATGGCGACCGCCGTGCCATAACCTGCCGCGGCTTCAAGGAATCCGCCGAAGCACCATGAAATCAGTAGCACCTGAATACGCTTATCTTCGCTAATGCTGGCGAGAATATCGCGCAGAATATCCAGCGCTTTGGTTGCCTGCATGACGTTATAACTGAAGATGGCGCCGAGGATCACAATCACAATCGGCCATAACCCCTTCAGGGCGCCATAGCCTATCGCGGCTTTCAGATTCTGTACGGGCATTTCCCAGAATATGGCCGACAGCGCGGCAGTGAATACCAAAGAGATCAACACGGAATAATGGATGGGCATTTTCAATTTCAATATTAAAAATACCATCAGTAGTAAAGGAGAGAGTGCCAGGGCAAACATAAAATATTCGTTCATTGCTATTCCTGATTGGTTCATTAAACCTGATTTATATTTATGGTGGGGAGGCTACATTGCTGGGTTAATAAAGTATGTAAACTGAATCGCTTCAGTGAATAAAGTAATTATGATTTGTAGTTTTGTAACTATTGTAATCTTTTAATTAAAATCCAATGCCAGGTAAATATACTTAAGAGTAAGCTGAATACCTATAAATAGTTATTTGATAACCTTTTTAATAATGCTGGTGATGAGAATAGTAAGCACCTGAAACTGTTTTTAAGGTGTTCATAACGCTGTGGTTTTAAATATAAAAATGTGAGCGAGACCGAAAGAAATAAACCTGGTTGTTGCATATGGGGGTTGATTAGGGGATTATTTGGTTTTGTCATACAAATGAAAATACAGACATATGCGACTGTCCTGACTTAAGAAGCGGAGAGTCGGTATCAAAGGAAAACGACCCGAGCATCACCATGAACCCAGGCATTAGTAAAAACAGCAAACAGAAAACTGGGCGTGAAATACGGCTGAACCTTTGCTTGATATCGCGATATCAAGCGCAATAAACAGAAATGAAGCAATGGAGTAGTTATTGTGAATGTAAATTTCTTTGTTACCTGCATTGGTGACGCACTGAAATCACGGATGGCACGAGACTCCGTATTGCTGCTGGAAAAACTCGGTTGCCGCGTTAATTTCCCCGAGAAGCAAGGGTGTTGCGGTCAGCCAGCCATCAACAGCGGTTACATCAAAGAGGCGATCCCTGGGATGAAAAACCTGATCGCCGCCCTGGAAGATAACGACGATCCGATTATCTCGCCAGCAGGCTCCTGTACCTACGCGGTAAAAAGCTATCCGACGTATCTGGCCGATGAACCGGAATGGGCGCTGCGTGCCGAAAAGGTTGCCGCGCGTATGCAGGATCTCACCTCCTTTATCGTCAACAAGCTGGGCGTGGTGGACGTCGGCGCCAGCCTGCAGGGCCGCGCTGTCTATCATCCCTCTTGTAGCCTGACTCGGAAGCTGGGGGTGAAGGAAGAGCCGCTCACGCTGCTGAAAAACGTGCGCGGGTTGGAGCTGCTGACGTTTGCCGATCAGGATACCTGCTGCGGCTTTGGCGGGACGTTTTCGGTCAAAATGGCCGAGATATCCGGCGAGATGGTGAAAGAGAAAGTCTTACATTTGATGGATGCGCAGCCGGAATATTTGATTGGCGCAGACGTCAGTTGCCTGCTGAACATTGGCGGTCGACTGCAACGGGAAGGCCAGCCGGTCAAAGTGATGCATATTGCTGAAGTGCTGATGAGCCGCTGAGGGGAAAGAGATGTCGATAAAAACCAGCGATGTAGAATTTAAACTGCGCATTCGTCAGCAGATAGAAGATCCGATCATGCGCAAAGCCGTGGCCAATGCGCAGGAACGTATTGGCGCAAATCGACAAAAAATGGTCGATGAGTTAGGCCACTGGGAAGACTGGCGCGATCGTGCCAGCCAGATCCGCGATCACGTGCTGAGCAACCTCGACGCTTACCTGTATCAACTCTCCGAGAAAGTGACGCAAAACGGCGGCCACGTCTATTTCGCCAAAACCAAAGAAGAGGCCACCGCTTACATTCTGCAGGTCGCGCGAAGCAAAAACGCGAAGAAGGTGGTGAAGTCCAAGTCGATGGTGACCGAGGAGATCGGCGTCAACCATGTCCTGCAGGATGCGGGAATTCAGGTGATCGAAACCGATCTCGGGGAATACATCCTGCAATTGGATCAGGATCCACCTTCGCACGTCGTGGTCCCGGCTATTCATAAAGATCGCTATCAGATCCGCCGCGTGCTGAACGAGCGTCTGGGGTATGACGGCCCGGAAACCCCGGAAGCCATGACCTTGTTCATTCGCCAGAAGATCCGCGAGGATTTCCTGAGTGCCGAAATCGGTATTACCGGCTGTAACTTTGCCGTGGCGGAAACCGGTTCAGTATGCCTGGTGACCAACGAAGGCAACGCGCGCATGTGCACCACGCTGCCGAAAACACACATTGCGGTGATGGGCATGGAGCGTATCGCGCCAACCTTTGCTGATGTGGATGTGCTGATCACCATGCTGGCGCGCAGCGCCGTGGGCGCTCGTCTGACGGGCTATAACACCTGGCTGACCGGCCCGCGTGAGGCGGATAACGTGGACGGACCGGAAGAGTTCCATCTGGTGATTGTCGATAACGGTCGCTCGCAGGTGCTGGGCTCTGAGTTTCGCGATGTGCTGCGCTGCATCCGCTGCGGGGCCTGTATGAACACCTGCCCGGCGTACCGCCACATCGGCGGGCACGGCTATGGCTCTATCTATCCTGGACCTATCGGCGCGGTGATTTCTCCGCTGCTCGGCGGCTATAAAGATTTTAAAGACCTGCCGTACGCCTGTTCTTTATGCACGGCCTGTGACAGCGTCTGCCCGGTGCGTATTCCGCTGTCAAAACTGATCCTGCGTCATCGTCGGGTGATGGCCGAGGAGGGCATTACCCCGAAAGCCGAGCGACGGGCGATCAAAATGTTCGCTTATGCCAATAGCCATCCGGGGCTGTGGAAAGTGGGGATGATGGCGGGCGCGCATGCGGCAAGCTGGTTTATCAATGGCGGGAAAACCCCGCTCAAGGTTGGCGCGATTGGTGACTGGATGGAGGCGCGCGATCTGCCTGATGCTGACGGCGAGAGCTTCCGCAGCTGGTTTAAGAAACATCAGGCGCAGGAGAAAAAGAATGGATAACCGTACCGCGTTTTTAAACACCATCGCCCAGGCGCTGGGTCGCCCGCCGCGTTTCGAACCGCAAGCGGATGCCGCGCCGGTTAACAATTATGCCAACGAGCGCCTGACCGAACTTAGCCCGCAGCAGCGCTGCGATGCGTTTATCCAGTTCGCCAGCGAAGTGATGCTGGCCCGCTGTGAACTGACTCGCGAGGACCAGGCCGCAGAAGCAGCGCTACGCCTGTGTGAAGAATTGGGTCAGCCGGTAGTGCTGAGCGGCGACAGCCGACTGGTGGCGCTGGGCATCACCGAACGTTTGCAGCAGGAATGCAACGCCGTGGTCTGGGATCCGGCGCGAGGCAGCGAAAATATTACCGAGGCCGAGCAGGCGAAAGTCGGCGTAGTGTATGCCGAGTATGGCCTGACTGAGTCCGGCGGTGTGGTGCTGTTTTCCGCGCCGGAGCGCGGGCGTTCTTTGAGCCTGTTGCCGGAGTCCTCGATTTTCGTGCTGCGTAAAAGCACCATCCTGCCGCGCGTGGCGCAACTGGCAGAAAAACTGCATCAGAAAGCGCAGACCGGTGAGCGTATGCCGTCGTGCATTAATATTATCAGTGGACCCAGCTCGACGGCGGATATTGAGCTTATCAAGGTGGTTGGGGTGCATGGCCCGGTGAAGGCGGTGTATCTGATTATTGAGGATTGTTAAGGCAGGAGAAAGAACCGCTCTGGGCTGTGGGCCAGAGCGGTATCGACGTTATGCAATCATGCTGATGATCAACACGATAATCAGACCAACCACGGAGTTCACCAGCTCCAGCAGACCCCAGGTTTTCAGCGTATCCTTCACCGACAGGTCGAAGTAGCCTTTGAACAGCCAGAACGAGGCATCGTTGATATGGGTCAGGGTGTTGGAGCCAGCCGCCGTCGCCAGTACCAGCAACGCCGGATCGACGCCCACCAGTTGACCGGTTGCCGGGTCGAGAATGGCTGCGCTGATAATCCCCGCCGCCGTCATGGCTGAGACCACGCCCTGACCGGTTGCCAGACGAATAAGCACGGTTATCAACCACGCCATGATGTATGGCGAAATATTGCCGTGCGACATCAGCATACCGATGGTATCGCCAATGCCGGTATCGATAATGGTCTGCTTCAGTACGCCGCCCGCGCCGATGATCAGGATCACCATGGCGATGCTTTTCACCGCGTTTTCAAAGGCGTTCATCACCCACTGCATGTCGTGACCACGCGCGGTACCAAACAGCACGAAGGCGACAATCATGGCGATAAACATCGCAATTGGCGAGGAGCCTAAGAAGTTGACCACTTCCCACGCCTGCGTTCCTTTCACCAGCCAGATGTTGGCGATGGTGGTGGAGATCATGATGATCGCCGGGATCAGCGGAACCAGAATAGAGATGCCGAAAGACGGTAGATTGTTCTGGTCAACCGGTACGTCGGCCTTCATGAATGACGGCGTCGGGCGATCGAGGTTGCCGAGGAACTTCGGCAGGATAATCCCGGCGCAGATCACGCTCGGAATAGTCACCAGTATACCGTAGATGTAGACCATACCCATGTCAGCGCCGTAGGCGTTAACCAGCGCGACCGGGCCTGGCTGCGGCGGGAACAGAGAGTGGGCGGTGGTGGCGGCGGCAACGGCAGGAATCGCCAGCTTGAGGAACGGGATCTTCGCTTCTGCGGCAATGACGATCACCAGCGGCGCCAGCATAATAAACGCCACTTCATAGAACATCGCCAGGCCGAAAATCAGACCAATAATGATCACCGACAGTTGCACATAGCGCAGCCCGAGTCGCGCCAGCAGCGTATGAGCAATCTGATGCGCCGCGCCGGAATCGACCATCAGCTTACCGATGACTGCCCCGAATACCACGATAATCGCCAACTCCCCCAGCGTGCTGCCAAAGCCGGATTTCATGGTGTGCAGCAGCGCCATTAAGTCCATACCCGCCAGCATGCCGACCGAGAGCGCCGCCAGCAGCAGGGCGACCATCGAGTTTATTTTGAATCTTAGATTGAGCACCAGCATCAGACCGATGCCGAATACGACCCACAGAATATTGAGAACATGCATATAACGTCTACCTTTATTGGTTGAACTATTATGATTTTGGTTGAGATGTTATCCGTATTGGTTAACCATTGATGCGATGAATGTCACATTGCGTTACATGTTTACATCTTTACTGCGCTTCCTGGCCGCAAAATGGCGATCTAATCAGCAAAAATCGTGATTTGGTTAACCAATTCACTCCTTCAGGTTGACATGTCATACCAAAAGGAGGAATTTATGTGCCATATCGTCGAGTCCATAACGTAAATGAGGAATAAAAGATGGAACAGACATGGCGCTGGTATGGTCCTAACGATCCGGTCACCTTAGCGGATGTACGTCAGGCGGGTGCCACGGGCGTGGTCACCGCCTTGCACCATATCCCGAACGGGGAAGTGTGGACGGTTGATGAGATCCTAAAACGCAAAGCCATTATTGAGCAGGCGGGCCTGGTCTGGTCGGTCGTCGAAAGCGTACCGATCCACGAAGACATTAAAACCCGTTCTGGTAACTATCAGCAGTGGATCGCCAACTACCAGCAAAGCCTGCGTAACCTGGCCCAGTGCGGCATTCGTACCGTGTGCTACAACTTCATGCCGGTTCTCGACTGGACCCGTACCGACCTGGAATACGTCCTGCCGGACGGCTCCAAAGCGCTGCGTTTTGACCAGATTGAATTTGCCGCCTTTGAGCTGCACATCCTCAAACGTTCGGGCGCGGAAGCGGATTACACCGCCGAAGAGATTGCTCAGGCGAATGAACGCTTCGCCACCATGAGCGATGAAGACAAAGCGCGTCTGACCCGCAATATCATCGCCGGTCTGCCGGGCGCGGAAGAGGGCTATACGCTTGACCAGTTCCGCCAGCATCTTGCGCGTTATAAAGATATCGATAAAGCCGCACTGCGCGAGAACTTTGCCGTCTTCCTGAAAGCAATTATTCCTGTGGCGGAAGAAGCAGGCGTGCGGATGGCGGTACACCCGGACGATCCGCCGCGCCCAATCCTCGGCCTGCCGCGCATTGTTTCCACCGTGGAAGATATGCAATGGATGGTCGATACGGTCAACAGCATGGCGAACGGTTTTACCATGTGCACCGGCTCCTACGGCGTCCGGGCGGACAACGATCTGGTCAACATGATCAAACAGTTTGGCCCACGTATTTACTTCACCCATCTGCGCTCCACGCTGCGTGAAGATAACCCGAAAACCTTCCATGAAGCGGCGCATCTTAACGGCGACGTCGATATGTACGAAGTCGTGAAAGCGATCGTTGAGGAAGAGCAGCGCCGTAAAGCCGAGGGTAAAGAGGACCTGATCCCAATGCGTCCGGACCACGGCCATCAGATGCTTGACGATCTGAAAAAGAAAACCAACCCAGGCTACTCCGCGATTGGTCGCCTGAAAGGGCTGGCGGAAGTGCGTGGCGTTGAGATGGCTATCCAGCGCGCTTTCTTTAGCCGCTAAAGCGAGTTGCCGGTCACCTGTCTGGCCGGCTTTTTCTTTTCTCTTCCGTTGGTCATTCAACGGGTTCTGGAGTTCACGATGACAACGACAATTGCCAATAGCAACCTGCCGGTTGCTCGCCCTGCATGGGACAGCTCGCGCCTGCAATCCCGCATTGTTCACCTGGGATGCGGCGCATTTCACCGCGCGCATCAGGCGCTGTACACCCATCATCTGCTGGAAACCACCGACAGCGACTGGGGGATCTGTGAAGTTAACCTGATGCCGGGTAACGATCGCGTCCTGATTGAAAACCTGCGCAAACAGCAACTGCTGTATACCGTGGCGGAAAAAGGCGCGGACAACACCGTGCTGAAAGTGATTGGCTCGATGAAAGAAGCGTTGCACCCGGAGCTTGACGGCTGTGATGGTATTTTACAGGCTATGGCGCGCCCGCAGACGGCAATTGTCTCGCTGACGGTCACGGAAAAAGGCTACTGCACCGATGCTGCCAGCGGACAGTTAGATCTCAATAACCCGCTGATTAAACACGATCTGGCGAATCCAGGCACGCCGAAATCGGCGATTGGTTACATCGTGCAGGCGCTGCATCTGCGTCGTGAGCAAGGGCTTGCAGCCTTTACCGTGATGTCTTGCGATAACGTGCGTGAAAATGGTCATGTGGCGAAAGTCGCGGTGCTGGGTCTGGCGCAGGCGCGCGACCCGCAGCTGGCGCAGTGGATTGAGGCTAACACCACTTTCCCGTGCACCATGGTAGACCGCATTGTTCCGGCGGCGACGCCAGAAACGTTGCAAGAGATTGCCGACCAGTTGGGCGTGTACGATCCGTGTGCTATCGCCTGTGAGCCATTCCGTCAGTGGGTTATCGAAGATAACTTTGTCAACGGTCGCCCTGACTGGGATAACGTTGGTGCGCAGTTCGTTGCCGATGTGGTGCCGTTTGAAATGATGAAACTGCGTATGCTCAACGGCAGCCACTCTTTCCTCGCGTATTTGGGCTATCTCGGCGGCTATGAAACTATCGCTGATACCATGACAAATCCGGCGTACCGCAAAGCGGCGTTCGCGCTGATGATGCAGGAGCAAGCGCCGACGCTGTCGATGCCGGAAGGCACCGATCTTAACGCCTATGCGACGCTGCTCATTGAGCGTTTCAGCAACCCATCACTGCGTCACCGCACCTGGCAGATTGCGATGGACGGCAGCCAGAAATTGCCGCAGCGCCTGCTGGATCCGGTGCGTCTGCATCTGCAAAACGCCAGCGACTGGCGTCACCTGGCGCTGGGCGTGGCGGGCTGGATGCGCTACACCCGTGGCGTGGATGAACAGGGGCAGGCCATTGATGTTGTCGACCCCTTGCTGGCTGAGTTCCAGCGCATTAACCAACAGTTCCAGGGGGCCGAACGCGTGACGGCGCTGCTGGGGCTGAGCGGCATTTTTGGCCATGATCTGGCGGAAAACGCTGATTTTGTTGAGACAATTATCGCGACGTATCAACAGCTGTGTGAACACGGCGCACGTGAGTGCGTTGCGGCGTTAGGCGCTGACGCATAATCCCCGAAGTATGACGGGTCAATCAAAATGCTGATTTGGTTGACCCGTTTTCTGTTTTTGGCTTCCCGCAAATGCTATAGTTCAGGCGAAAAAACGTTTTTTGTAGGCTTGATAAGATGCGTCAGCGTCGCCATCAGCCAACGGCACAGGTGCCGGATGGCAGCGCATGTGCCTTATCCGGCCTACGGATCTGAATTGACGCATCTGACGGACATAACACGATGAAATCGAACACTTCTCAACAAAGACCCTACCAGGAAGTGGGTGCAATGATCCGCGATCTGATTGTCCAGACGCCGTACCAGCCCGGCGAGCGTTTGCCGCCGGAACGTGAAATTGCTGAGATGCTCAACGTCACTCGCACGGTGGTTCGCGAAGCGTTAATTATGCTGGAAATTAAAGGTCTGGTGGACGTGCGTCGCGGTGCCGGGATCTACGTACTCGACAATGCAGATGCGCAGACCATCGACAGTACGGATGTCAATCATTGCAATGACGCGGGTCCGTTTGAGCTGCTGCAGGCGCGACAGCTGCTGGAAAGCAATATCGCCGAATTCGCCGCGCTGCAGGCTACCCGTGAAGATATCGTTAAAATGCGCCAGGCGTTACAACTGGAAGAGCGGGAGCTGGCCTCCAGCGAAGCGAACGGTTCTGAAAGCGGCGACATGCAGTTCCATCTCGCCATAGCCGAAGCCACGCATAACAGCATGCTGGTGGAGCTGTTTCGCCAGTCATGGCAGTGGCGTGAAAACAACCCGATGTGGATCCAGCTCCATAGCCACCTTGACGATACCCATTACCGTAAAGAGTGGATGGGGGACCACAAACAGATCCTGGCGGCATTAATCAAAAAGGATGCCCGCGCAGCCAAGCTGGCAATGTGGCAGCATCTGGAAAACGTCAAACAGCGCCTGCTGGAGTTTTCAAATGTTGATGACATCGACTTTGATGGTTATCTGTTTGATTCCTGGCCGCTGGATAAAGTTAACGCCTGATTTTCTTTCCTCTCCTATGCGGGCTGTTGCAGCCCGCGCGACACTTTTCAGCACAAAAGCTTATTGCATAACAACGCTTTTTTCTCGTCATGAACGTCACGTAAAAAAAGGTTTCCATCACCTCAGATGATGATTTTTCCTCCGTCGTTACGCGGTGAAAATTGATTTATATCAATTAAAAACAACTTATTTTTGCATGCGAAAAAATGCATTGTTTACCTTATTTTTACCTTTCCGTGCTTATTTTTAGACAAAATGGGTCTGTGTTAAGTGAGAATCAAACTGATTTCCGCGGTGGTCAGAGCGAGGCAGCCTGGAATAACAGTGCATAAAAACAGGCGCTTCACGGAAATATAGACATTAATAACGGCACGTAACTTATTGGCTGTAATGATGTTTTGATTTGATGTCATGTTTATTGTCAATAGTTCTGGCTTTTTTAATCAAATGAATAAAAGTGAATATATGTAAAGTTAAAATTACACATTATTCTATAATCAAGTTATCTTTCATTTGAAATGCTGTTCCAGTTTTTTGTCCGTTATTAACAGTTTCATTACTATTGTCACTGTATTTTGCCGTTGACATGTTTTTACACTGACTGCATATTTCATCGCCATAAGCGTGTTTGCGTTCAGGAGATGATAATGCCCTCTCGAGATTACCCCGATATTAGAAAGGCCAGGGGTACCCGTTCAAAAGATATGGTTCTTTTAAGTGCCCGTGTCGATACCTCTCTGTGGGAATATGTTCGTACGCTGGCATTTGAAACCCGTAAAAGTAAACAAGATATTATTGCCGAAGCAATAATGTTATATCGCTCTGTTAATGAGAGCGTAAACGAAGAATCCAAGTAATTACTCTCTGTTCGGGTTTTATTTAACCCAAAATGATATGTGTCTTGCCACTTTATTATTACCTTCATTGGTGTGTTAGAGGTTTTCCCCTTTTCCATAGGGGGCTTTTTTATGCGGGTATTCTGCCTTCATAACAAAGTTGATAGCAAAATTCACAATTAAAAGTGAGTAATAACATGAAAAAGTCAGCAGTGGCATTAGCTGTAATGGTATTAGGGGTAACCTCCGTTCATGCAGCGGAAATTTATAATAAAGATGGCAACAAACTGGATCTGTACGGCAAAGTAAAAGCGGTCCATTCCTGGACTGGCGGCACCGATGCCGACGGTACATACGCGCGTCTGGGTTTTCGCGGTGAGACACAAATCAACGATCAACTGACCGGTTATGGCCAATTTGAAAGTCAGTTTGATGCCTCTAAAGCAGAAGGTTCTCAGAATGGCGTCAATACACGTCTGGCGTTTGCTGGCCTGGATTATGGCCATGACGTTAGCTTTGACTACGGTCGTAACTACGGTATTGCTTATGACGTGGGAGCTTACACTGACACTCTTTCAGAGTTCGGCGGCGACTCCTTTGAAGATACTGACCGCTTCCTTACTACACGTACTGCTGGCGTTGCAACACTCCGCACCAAAAATCTGTTTGGAGCCGTTGATGGTCTGAACATTGGCGCGCAATACCAGGGCCAGGATGACACTAACATTAGCCCGGCAAAACAGCATGGCAATGGTTATGGCTTCTCCCTGGGTTATGACAATATTGCGGATTCCGGCGTATCTGCGATTGCGGCCTACACCACCAGTGCGGTGACTGCTCTGCAGAAACGAAGCGGCTGGGATGGCGAAAACGCAGAGTTCTGGGGCGCGGGTCTGAAATATGATGCTAATGCCATCTACGTCGCGACCATGTACGGCGAGTCCCACAACCTGATTCAGGATGCGGATAAAGCTGAGCACTTTGAAGCAATGGCTGCGTATGTGTTTGATTTTGGTCTGCGTCCGAACGTGGGTTACGTTCACGCGCGTGACAACAACAATAATGACCTGACTGAATACGTAGCGTTGGGCACGGATTACTACTTCAACAAAAACATCGTGGCTGATGTGGGTTACAAAATTAACCTGCTCGACGGCAAAGACGACGACAACCAGGTTGTTGCAGGTCTGACCTATCAGTTCTAATTTGTTGTACTAGCATAAAAGGCGTCTTAGTTAAGACGCCTTTTTTACCTCTGCCGTGTTTAAACTGGCTGACTCTCTTTCACCTGTCCACCGCTAAACAGCCATTGCCAGATGCTCACTTTTACCCATGCGACCACGCAGAGAATCAGGTAAAAAAGTGGATTATGCGTAATGGTAACGTACATGACCTCCATTAAATCCACATGCAAATTACCGGCAATTGCCATATTGATAACAAAAATTGAGGCTACCGCGCTGGCCAGTAAAATAAATACGGCCTGAAGCTGGGTTATCTCTGGTAACCTGCCAGAGGCCCACTGCCATAAAAATGTTGTTGTTAACAGGAATATAAGAAACAATCCTAACGCGCCAAACAGGCCAAAGTCTTTATAATCCTTTAGCGTGCCAATTAAACCCCCCAAAATAATTAACCCCAGTAGTATTTTTTTAAACCATGACATGTACTTTTCCCGAAGATAGTGTTGATGCTGAGTTAATATGTCCATTTTTACGCATTTTAAATTGAGTTTATAAATGAACAGCCGGGGATTATAAATTGTCTGGCGGGTAATTGCCGATTATTTGTGGTTTATTAAATGTTGACATTTGATTGCGGACTAATCCTAAGATACCTGTTTATAAGGTTGTCGATTATACCCTTTTGGGGGAGGCAAAACGCTGTTTGTATAATTGTGTGAGGCTGATCAGTGCCGCAATAAACAAGGCGACGGCACCGCATAGCGTGGCATTAACGATCGCTTGAGCGCCGCTTCCCAGCAGGCTGGTTAATAGCGGCCCGAGTATTTGACCAATGCCGTAAGTCAGGGTGACCAGGCCCAGCAGATTAATATTGCGCGGTACGCTAAGTTGACGGGCGAGCGGCATGACCAGCGAAGTGGTCCCCATAAACGTTGCGCCAAAACCCACGCTGCTTATCACCAGCAGCGGCAAGGAGTCGCTGGCGAGCGTCATGACCACGCAGGCACTTTGGATCAGTAAATTCGCCGTCAGGCATTGCAATACCCCCCAGCGTCGGGCAGCCCACAGCCAGGCGAAACAACCCGGAATAATCGATATGCCGACCAACGACCAGAGATGGGCCGTCAGCAGCGGCGACCCGGCACTTTTCGCCATCAGTGGCAGGTATGTAGCGACAATGATGTAGCCAAATCCGGCTAATCCATACAGTAGCGCCAGCAGCCACCAGGACATAGGCTGATGCTCTGTTTTTACCGGTGCTGCGGCGGGGAGCGCATGGTCGCGAGATGGCAAGAGCATAACGAGTAGCACAAAGAACAGCGCGGAGGCTGCCGCTGCCCCCAGCCAGAGCGTGTGCGATGACAGCGCAAAATGCAGACCGCTGATGACATATTCATTGCCCAGCAAAATGCCTGCGCCAACGCCGGAGAACAACGCCGCGATCACGAAGGGATGCCGGGTATGATGCAGGACGATCATCGAACCAAAGATCATCATACCGGCACTGGCGACGCCTGCCAGAAAACGGATCATCATCACCAGCGCGGGTTGCTTAACGCTTGCCATTGCCAGAATCAACCCTGCGGTAGCGAGCGCAGAAGTTAACAACATCGGGCGTAAACGTGAGGGAAGATGGAAGAGCCCGAAGGAGAAGAGCAGGCTTCCCGCCAGATATCCGGCGTAGTTGGCGCTGGCAATCCAGGAGAGCTGGTCAAACGTAAACTGACCTTCCGACAGCAGTACCGGGAGCATCGGCGTATACAGAAAGCGTCCAATTCCCATGCCCAGCGTTAAGACCAGCATGCCAAAGAGCGCGACGCTGATGGCATGACGATTTGAATCGGGGCTTCCCTGGGACATACGGACTCTCATTTCACGCTGTTAGTTTGATAATTGTTATATTACATGTGCAAATGATAATAAAAAGTAAAATAAAAATGGGGGTTTTACTTTCTCCTTAAAAATTCGCCAGCGTCAGCAGGGAAGGAATTTGCGACAACAGATATAACACCAGCCCAATAGAACCGCCGACCAGCGTGCCGTTGATGCGGATAAACTGTAAATCTTTGCCGATGTTTAGCTCAATTTGCTGCGACATATCGCGCGCATCCCAGCTTTTCACCGTGTCGCTGATGTGGCGTGTCAGGAAGGTGGCGAACTCCGGCGCAACTTTATACGCGGCCTGCTCCAGATGCCCATTCAGTGAGGCGCGCAGGGCGCTGTCGGCAACCAGTGTTTCGCCGAACCACTGTCCGGCGCTGGCGATGCGCTGCTTCACGCGCGAATCGTCAGCGTTAATGTCGGCTTTCACCCACTGGCGCAGGTCTGCCCACAGTTCGCCAAGATAACGGTTGAAGGCTTCGTCTTCCTTCAGATAGTTTTTCATGCTTTCGGCCCGCACGGCCATCTCCGGATCGTGTTTGAGCTTATCGATTAGCTTAAACGTGGCGCGATCGAAGGCGTGGCGGATCTGATGCGCCCGATCGTGGCTGATGTCATCCAGTAAGGAATTAACGGCATCAGACACCAGTTCGGCGCTGTGCTCGCCCAGCCATTCAGTCGGCAGGATCTTCGCTTTCATCGGATGCTCGGTCTCCAGCCAGTGCACGATCTGTCGGGCGATAAACGCCCGCGAGCTGTCGCGCTGGAGCAGGGCGATAAGTTGGGCGATCAATGTGTCGAGCAACACCTGATGGCGATTGTTTTTGGTCATGCTTTCCAGCATCAGCGCGCTGGTACCAGAGAGATCGACCTTGTCGATGGCTTTGTGCACCGCCCGCTTGATCAGCCGCTGAATGCGGGCGTCGTCGGTGAGTTCGAGAAAACCGCTCATGATCTGCAGCAGATGCTGGCCAATTCGCTGGGCGTTTTCCGGCTGGCTGAACCAGTTACCGATCAACAACGCCGGTTCATGGCGGCGGATCAGGGCGATCAGGGACTGGGTGTCGAGAAATTTTTCCTGCACAAACTGACCGAGATTCTCCCCGATCCGATCCTTATTGCGCGGGATAATCGCCGTATGTTGCGAGATGAACGGGATTGGTACCCGACGAAAAAGCGCCACCACGGCGAACCAGTCCGCCAGCGCGCCGACCATCGCCGCTTCGGCGATCGCTTTGATCCCGAGCACCCAGAAGTTAGGCGGCAGAAACAGCGTGATGACGAAGGTAGCGGCGGCAATCAGCAGCAATGAGAGTGCCAGTCGCTTGGCGCGTTTGAGTTCAGCAATTTTATTCATAGGCTTAAGGATAGAGCCAGACGGGGGGATCGCGCAAAAAATGTGGAGCGCCTCCCATTTTCAGACGAGCAAAGCTTACTCCGGGATCCAGTTGTCCCAGGCGGGTAAGGGGCCGAGTTCCGCCACCAGAAAATCGATAAACGATCGCACCTTCGGATTGCTGTACTTACTGGGAAAATAGAGCGCATACAGGGCGTGGGTTTCGCAGGTGATGGTGCCGTCGAGCATCAGCGGTGTTATCTCTTCTTTTTGAATATGATCGCCAATCAGATAGGTGGGCAAATACGCCACTCCCTGATCTTCTAACACCGATTTCAGCAATACCAGACTGCTGTTGGCCTGGATTGGCATATGCAGTTTTAACTGATGCAGACGATCCTGTTCATCCGCCACCTTCAGCACCGGCGTGAGACCTGGGTAAACCAGGCAATCATGATTGACCAGATCGCTACGACGCTGGGGCATGCCTTTTTTGGCAAGGTAGCCGGGTGAGGCGCAGTACGCCCAGCGGACAGGCACCAGCTTGCGCATTGCGTAGTTCTGCGGTGGTGCGGTGGAGATTCGCAGCGCGATGTCGAAATCCGTTTCGTTCAGATTCACGAAGTTATCGTTGAGATCGATATACAGATTCACATCTGGGAACTGGGAACGATATTTATCCACCAGGTTCACCAGCCGGGAATAACCAAACGCAATTGAGCAGGTTATGCGTAATTCACCCTGCGGGCTGTGGTAATAACCGGAGGTGGTATTCAGCGTTTCATCGAATTCTTTCAAAAGCTTATTGGCGCGGTTAAAGAGATATTGCCCGGCATCGGTCAGGGTAATACTGCGGGTGGTACGTTTAATTAATGTCGTGCCTAACGTATCTTCCATTGCTGCCAGGCTTTTGCTGACCGCAGATGGCGAGACGTTGAGCTGCGCCGCGGCTTCTGACAATCCTCCGCAGTCGACGATTTTAATGAAAAACTCCAGATGCTTGAGTGAAATCGGCGTACTCATAGTTTCCTTTTATTCACAAGTGATTTGCAAAAACGGTACGAATAGGCCGTTACATTCGCGTTTTAAACATGCAACTATTGAATCACAGGAAACAACTTGCTGGCAAAATGAAAAAATAACAACTTAGGTGAGTTACGTCACAAAATAAAAGGAGGCGAAACGGAAACTCATCACATTGTGAATTTAATCTCATTAAATATTATTCTAAAGGTACCGATTATGTGGTCACGACTCGAACCCTACAGATCGTCGATTATTTTATTAGTTGCTCTGGTGATTGGCGGCTTATTAGGTATTTATGCCCCCTCGTTTGCAAGTAAACTCCAGCCAATCGGCCAGATATTCTTAAATCTGCTATTTATGATTATTGTGCCGCTGGTGGGGATCAGCGTCATGTCTTCGATCGCCAGTATGACCGACCTGAAAAGGCTGGGGCGCATTATGGCGATTATCTTTATTGTTTCGATCGCAATGGCCTTTATTCCGGCTGCCGGGATCGTTGCGCTGGCGCTATGGTATAACCCGGCGCAGGGCGTCACTATCGATCTTTCGCAGTCGGTGCAGGCGGGCAGCGGTAAGATGGATTTTGTCAGCATGATCACGACCAGCGACTTTATCGGGCTGTTTTCTAAGTCCAATATTCTGGCGCTGATTGTGATGGCGATTATTGCTGGTGTGGCGATTGGTCAATCGGATCAGGCCGGTAAGCGTATTGCGTCGTTGCTGGAAGATGCCAATACCGTGATCATGAAGATCGTCTCGATCATTATGAAGGTCGCACCGATTGGCCTGGGCTGCTATTTCGCTGCCACTATGGCCAGTCAGGACTCTGCACTGCTGCTGACCTTTGCTCGCGCCATCGGCCTGTTCATGGTGGCCACGCTGGTCTACTTTGTTTTTGGCTCGATTCTCTATTCGTATATTGGCGGCGGTATTCCGGCGGTCAAAGCCTTCTGGCGTAATGCGATTGAACCGTCTGCGACTGCGCTGGGAACCTGCTCTTCGCTGGGGACTCTCCCGGTGACGCTGCGTGCCGGTAAGGCGATGGGGATTAACCCGGAAATCGTTGATGTCTCCATTCCGCTACTGGTTAACCTGAACAAAGGTGGCGTGGCGATGATTGCCGCGCTGAAAATTGTCTTTATCTATTCCGTGCTGGGCATGGAGTTCACCACCGAGACCTTCTTCCTGACCATGCTGATTGCGGTGCTCTCCGCCATTATCGTCGGCGGCGTACCGGGCGGGGCATTCCTCGGTGAAATCTTTATCGTCACTACGCTGGGCCTACCAATGGAAGCGATCCCGATGTTGGTAGTGCTGGGCACGATTACCGATGCGCCTGCCACACTGATTAACGTTATCCATGATTTGAATGCGGCGCAGATTGTTGAACGGTTCGCTGGAAAAAAGCAGACCAACACTGAAATAAACTCTACTGCTGCGGTGGTATAGGTTTCACTCGGATTAAGAACAGGAGATGTTATGAAAGACGCAATGAAGCTTGAGACGCAATTAGTTGTTGCGGGTCGCGACAAACGCTACACCCAGGGAGCGGTGAATCCGGTTATCCAGCGCGCCTCTTCACTGGTGTTTGATACCGTGAAAGACAAAAAATTCGCCACCGCCAATCGCGCAAATGGCGAGCTGTTTTATGGTCGCCGCGGAACCTACACCCACTTTGCCTTCCAGAAGGCAATGAGCGAACTGGAAGGCGGCGTTGGCTGCGCGCTTTACCCGTGCGGCGCTGCGGCGGTGACCAATGCGATTCTGGCGTTTGTCCAGGGTGGCGATCATATTTTGATGACGGGCGCGGCCTACGAGCCAACCCAGGATTTTTGCAATAAGATCCTGAGTAAATTCAATGTGGAAACAACGTATTACGATCCGTTGATTGGTGCTGGTATCGTTGACCTTCTGCGTCCGGAAACGAAAGTTGTATTCCTCGAATCGCCAAGTTCGATCACCATGGAAGTCCAGGATGTACCGGGGATGGTGAAAGCTATCCGCGCGGTTAATCCGGAGATTGTCATTATGATCGACAACACCTGGGCGGCGGGCGTACTGTTCAAAGCGCTGGAATATGGCGTGGATATTTCCATTCAGGCGGGAACGAAGTACACCATCGGTCATTCGGATGGCATGCTGGGCACGGCGGTGTCCAACGCGCGTTGTTGGGATCGTCTGCGCGAGAACTCCTATTTGATGGGGCAAACGCTGGATGCCGATACGGCCTACAACGGCAGCCGCGGATTGCGCACCCTGGCGGTACGTCTTAAGCAGCATCAGGAGAGCAGTATCCATATTGCCCGCTGGCTGTCGGCAAGGCCGGAAGTGGCGCGGGTGAATCATCCGGCACTACCGGAATGCCCGGGGCACGAGTATTTTCAGCGTGACTTTGCCGGAAGCTCAGGCCTGTTCTCGTTTGTGCTGAAAAAGAGACTGACCGACGAGCAGATGGCGAATTTCCTCGATAACTTCTCGCTGTTCCATATGGCCTATTCGTGGGGCGGATTTGAGTCGCTTATTCTGGCGAATCAGCCAGAAGAGCTGAACAGCATTCGCCCAGCCGGAGAGGTGGATTTCAGCGGCACCCTGGTCAGGGTGCATATTGGTCTTGAGGATATTGGCGACCTGATTGCCGATCTGGAAGCAGGGTTTGCGCGCATTGCTTAAGATAATGTGATGGTTGCCGGATGCGGCGCAGGCGCCTTATCCGGCCTATCACTACGACATAGGCCGGATAAGCGTCAGTGCCATCCGGCTGGTTAGTTTTCAGTGGCTAACGTTGTTGTTTCATGCTGGCGAACCCGTTTCAGTAAGCCTGCCAGGGTAAAGACGACAGCAATACCAGCCGCAACCGCCAACAGATGAAACGAAATCCTGCCGCCGTTAAACCACAGCCAACGTCCGATTTCGACAGAAACCGCCATTACCGTCAGGATGACCATATTCAGCGACGCCGATACCGTACCCTTCGGTAAGTTGTTGGAAAACAGCGTAAAGCGGAACAGCGTCGGAAAGATCATACCAATGCCAAACGCATACAGGCTGGTTCCCAGCACCGACCACAGCCAGACGTGCGGCCACAGCAAATTGCCGGCAATCAGCACCGCCAGTCCGCTCAGTTGAATGGGTGCCGCCCGCCAGATAAAACGTGGCTGGGTTGGATCCTTCACAAAACGAACAACCACCATATTGGCGACGATCACCGCGCCAAACACCGGTGCCTGCGCCCAGGCGAACTCTGATGTGCTCATACCGCCAGCGTCGATCAGGATCACCGGCGAGACCGCCACCCAGCTCATCATCGGGATATAGCTTAGCGACAGCGTGGCTGCGCCAAACAAGAACACCCGGTTGCGGAAAACGTCGCGGAAATCACGCAGTACGCCGCGTGCACTGAACGGCACCGCGCCGCGCTTAACGGTTTCCGGCATTGCTAACGCTAGCCCTATCAGGGCGATAAGCCCCATGGCGGCGATAATGGCAAACAGGACTTTCCAGTGTACAAAGTGCATCAGCGCTGCGCCGGAGAGCGGGCCGATAACTGGCGCAACCAGCACAATGGAGGTGATTATCGCCATTAACTTAATGGCCTTCGTTTGCCCAAACGCCTCCTGAACCGTGACATAGCCAACGGTAGCGATAAAGCAGATGCTGGTGCCCTGTACAAATCGGGCGACCAGAAATTGCGTCATTGAGGTGGTCAATAGCGTGGCGGCGCAGGCGAGCGTAAAAATTAACGCCCCCGCAATCAGCACCGGTCGACGGCCAATCCGGTCGGAGAGCGGTCCCAGCAGCCATTGCAGCGCCATGCCGCCAGCCAGATAGAGGCTCACCGCAGCGGGGGCCAGGCTGACGTCGGCGTTGAAATCACGCACCACATTGATGATGCCTGGCTGGATCAGGTCCGTCGACAGATAAGCGGCGAAGTCATATAAAATCAACGCGACAGGAAAAAATAGCGTCGTGGTGCGTTGGGAGAAAAACGCGAGAATCCGTTGCATAAAACAGCTCCTTTTCGGGAGAAAACCCTCAACGGGAATAGCGAAATTCAATACCGTCTTTGAGACGTCAGACCGATGACAGAAAAAAGCAGACTGCAAATGTACTGAATTTCATGTAATCAAAAACGCTGCCTGCGCGAGGCGCAAACAGGAGAAACGTTTTCAGACTCGGGTCAGAAAACGTAACGATTACAGGTAACAATCAGCACATCGCACCTCGGGAAGAATTGGTTGAATGGATAATAGCCACCCAAAGTGTAATGCGGATTGGATATTAATTAAACGAGTTTATCCGCTTTATTTGCAGAAAATCGTCACGCTTATCAGAAAGTGACGCTCTGCAGAAAACGCAGCGCGATCGCACTGCCGAAGACGATCAGCACGCCGCCGGCGATACGCTCGATCCACACGATCCCTCGGGTTAACCGCCGCTGGATCTGCGGTAAGCCGATGAACATCACGATCAGCAGATCCCAGAACAACACCACGCTGGTCATCCAGATCCCGCTCATGGTTTGTTGCAGCAGCGTCACCGACGGGCCGAGCAGGGCGGTCATCAGCGCCAGATAGAACAGCGCATTTTTTGGGTTAAGCAGCGACGAACCTAATCCCAGCAGCAACTGTTTGCCAAATCCTGGACAGGTAGACTGGGCGTCTGCTCCGGTCAGGGTTTGCGGGCGGCTGCGTATCAGTAGGCTGCCTATCCACAATAAATAGAGCGCGCCCAGCAGCTCAATAACCGTAAACAGCAGGGGAAGCTGGCGCAGGATCCCCCAACCAATAATCGCCAGCAGGATATACAGCCCGTTGCCGATGGCGATCCCCACGCACAGCCCGGCGCTGCCGCGCATCCGGTAACGTACGGCGTAACCGACCAGTAAAAAGAAGTCCGGCCCTGGGCTGAGTAGTGCAACAAAATGCGCCAGCGCCAGCGCGGGAAAAGCAGACGGAAAAAGTTCAGCAAGCAGCGACATAGCGACCTCAGAAAATGAAACAGAGATCAGCGTACGCCTGACGCAACGCTAATTATTGTCTGATATTGATCGTCCCAGTGCGTACTGGCGCGGTGTGGCTGCTGTGTAGCGAACAAAGGTGCGATGGAAATGGCTCTGGTCGGCAAACCCGCTCTGGTAGCCGACATCGACAATCTCGTCCCCGGCCCGTAGCCGCTGACGGGCATAGTCAATCCTCACGATGTTCAGATAATTTCCCGGCGTCAGCCCGGTGTCCTGCTTAAAGGTCCGAATCAGCGTCTCTTTACGCATGTGACACTCATCTGCCAGCTCATCCAGCGAGGGTGGGGAGAGCAGACTGGACTGCAACCGCTCGCGCAGATACTGGCTGGTGACGCTTAGGTTTTCCGGTGTTACCGACTGCAATGGCAGCGAGCGCAGCAATGCTTGTGCGGCATCAGTTATCTGCGTCGTTTGCCGTTGCGGCATGAGCGCCACAAGGTGCATGTAGCACTGGAATAATTGCGGATCGCGGATAACAGGAGTGCGCGTGCAAAGCCGTTGATTGCTGTTCAGCGCTGGCAGATGGGCAAGGCACCACCGGGCATCAAGATAAAGCATGTGATAGCTGCGAAATTGCCCGTTGACGGGATTACAGCTGTGAGGTGCCAGTGGTGGGATCACAATGAGATCGCCCACCTTCAGATGGTATTCCTTGTCATCGCACAGGCAGCAGGTTCCTCCCTCGAGAATTGCCCCAATCGAGAGCTGAGAGTGGTGATGGCGCTTATAGGCCTGCTGACTTTGCCAGGTGCTGCGAAGCTCCAGCCACGGCAGTTGCTCATCACGCCAGAACGATTGTGGAATATCTCGGGTATGCGTCACATCGTGTCCTCCATGAAAGTGATGATTTGTTATAGCACAGGCCCTGCGGTGAAAAAGCGGGAATGTGCATTGAGGTCGTGATTCTGCGTGATACGTTCCAGACAAATGCAGACGTTACAAAGGGGCGTTTTTATCCCGGAAATCGCCTCGCAAAGAGAGAAAGTTACAGGTGAGAGTGTGGTTTACCAGCGCTACAGTCACGGCATCTTATTTCCAGGTGATGGATCGCCATGAACAAAGTACCGACTTCCACCCCGCATGATGCAGTCTTTAAAACATTTTTGCGCCACCCTGAGACAGCTCGGGATTTTCTACAAATACATCTTCCCGCTTCGCTGCGCAAACTTATGGGGCTGGTCGAGCAAATTGTTTCCCTGCTACTTACCGGACTGACTAATGACAGCCAGATAAAGACGCTGTTTAATTATATTTTACGAACTGGCGATGCGCCTCGATTCAGTGAGTTTATTCGTGAGGTTGCCGAACGTTCACCGCAGCATAAGGAGCATTTGATGACGATCGCCGACAGATTGCATGAGGCAGGGCTACAAAAAGGCAGGCTGGAAGGGTTACAAGAAGGGCTTATAGAAGGACGACGTGATGAGGCGCTCCGTATTGCCCACACTATGCTGGCAGACGGTATTGATATCTGCACGGTACAAAAAATTACCCGGCTTTCCGCAGAAGATATTCAGGGTTTAAGTCATTAGATATGACTTAACTCGCATAATCGTCTGGCCGAAATCACCGGGCGGTCCGGTTTACTCTATCGCCATCTTTACCGCCTCGCCGAGCTTTTGCATCACTTCCTGATGCTTCTCGTTTGGCGGCAACGCGCAGTTGATGCGTACGCAGTTGCGATACTTTCCGGATGCGGAGAACAGCGATCCCGGTGCGACCTGGATTTTCAGGCGACAGAGCTGCTTAGCGACGCAGACCATATCGACCTGGAGCGGCAGCTCGACCCACAGCATAAAGCCGCCTTTCGGTCGGGTGACGCAGATCCCGCAGGGAAAATATTCCCGTACCCAGCAGGTGTAGATCTCCATATTACGCTGATAAATCTGGCGCATACGCCGGATATGCCGATGGTAATGACCTTCGCGCACAAAGGAGGCTGCTGCCAGCTGCGTAGCGGGAACGTTAGTACCAATGACGGCGTACTTCATGTGTAGCAGTTTGTTGTAATAGCGACCGGGAACCACCCAACCCACGCGCAGTCCTGGGGCTACGGATTTGGTAAACGAACTGCAGAGTATTACCCGGCCGTCACTGTCCCAGGAGTGGATCGTACGCGGGCGCGGATACTCTGTGGCCAGTTCGCCATACACATCATCTTCAAAAATGACGATGTCGTGACGCTGGGCGAGGGCGAGCACCGCCCGCTTACGCGCATCCGGCATAATGAACCCGAGAGGGTTGTTGCAGTTGGGAACCAGCAGCACGCCTTTGATCGGCCACTGATCCAGCGCCAGCTCCAGCGCTTCAATGCTGATCCCGGTATCCGGATCGGTTGGGATCTCAATCACCTTGATCCCCAGGCCGCGCAGTAGCTGCATTGTGCCGTAGTAGGTGGGGGATTCAACGGCGACAATGTCTCCTGGCTGACAAACCGCCAGCAGCGCCAGCGACATTCCGCTCTGGCTCCCGTTAGTTATCACAATATCATCGGCGTTGAGGACTGAACCGCTATCCAGCATCAGACGGGCGATCTGCTGGCGTAGATCCTGGCTGCCGGGAAGCTTGTCGTACCCCAGCACTGCCTTCAGGTTATGCTGCACTACGCGGCTGAGTTCGCGCCAGAGCGGTTTCAGGCTCGGTTGACTGACATCTGGCGCGCCGCTGCTGAAGGGGATCACAGATTTATCGCTATGCCCTTTTAGCATATCCAGCACCAGATCCCACTGCGTTATCTCGACCGGACGCTGCACCGGGCGTGACATCGGCGGTACGGGCGGCAGCGCTTTTTGCGGGGCGACAAAATAACCGGAACGCGGCTGCGGGGTGATCAGCTGTCGCTGTTCCAGCATCTGATACGCCTGCTGGACGGTGCTGATACTGACCCCGTGTTCCTGACTCAGGTTACGTACCGAAGGCAGTTTTTCGCCATGGCGATACAACCCCTGCTCAATGCGTTCGGCCAGCAGATTGGCCAGATGTTGATAACGCGTCATGCTGTATACCTCATGGGTACCATACAGATTAAAAAACCAGTACAGATTGGCGTGAAAAAAGCGATGCAGAACTCTTTTTAACCAATCTGTATGTTAAATAAAAGTACTTTGTGAGTCTGTATTGCTTAGGGCCAAATCCGTGAAGATAAAGCCTCAGACAAGGCGGGGAGGCAAGGTATGGAATTTCATGAGAATAAAGCAAAGCAGCCATTTATTGGGTTTGTTCTGATCTGGCGGGCATATAAGGCGTGGAGGTTACGGGCGCAAACGCGGCGCGTATTGCAACAGATGAGTAATGAGCGGCTGCGGGACGTCGGGCTGCGACGCGATCAGATAGAGTGATTTTCTTCCATCGACAGAGGCTGGAGGGTTATCACCCGGCCTCTTTTGTATTCACATTATTTATCAATTCATGCTTCTGGATAGCCTGTTTCTTGATACTTATCCTGATAAGTATTATTTTCTTCTCAGCGATGAGGGGAAAGTAAGATGACGGAAGATGAACTGTTTGCCCGCCGTCCGATGGGGATGCGCATGGCAATGGTGGTGCGCCAGTGGCGAGCCATTATTGATGCTGCCATCACCGATACTGGCCTGACGCAGTCAAGCTGGACGGTACTGATGCAACTGTATCAACTGGGAGACAACGTCTCGGTCAGTGAACTGGCACAAATGCAGGGCATTGAACTGCCGCCGCTGATGCGCACCCTTTCGCAACTGGAAAAGCAGGGATATCTGCTGCGTTCCACATCGCCTTATGACAAACGCATCCGTCTGCTAACGCTGACCGCGCAAGGCCGCTCAAGGCTTGAAGAACTTAACCGGGTGATTGAGACATATCAACATCGCGTCACCTGCACCATTCCTGAAGCGGAGCTTGCCTTATTCAGCGCGACCTTAAATCAACTCGCCTGCAATTTGCGGACAATCCGCGAAGAAGACAATCAACACTAAAAACTATGATGACCCCAGAACAAAAATTTGCCCGTTGGGTAAGGGTGAGTATTGCCGCTTTCCTGGTAATATTCGCCTGGTTTATCGTTGCCGATATCTGGATCCCGCTGACGCCGGACTCCACGGTGATGCGCGTGGTAACGCCTGTTTCTTCACGCGTATCCGGTTACGTCTCGCAGGTGCATGTACACAATAATAGCCAGGTGAAGAAGGGTGATTTTCTGTATGAACTGGATCCGACGCCGTTTATCAATAAGGTCGAGGCTGCGCAAATCGCCCTTGAGCAGGCGAAGTTGAGCAATCAACAGCTGGATGCGCAGATAGCCTCCGCGCGCGCCAACCTGCGTACCGCGCAATTCAACGCCCGTAACGATAAGACCACCTTTGACCGCTATCAGCGCCTGGCCACCATGCAGAACGTGTCGCAATCCGATCTCGACAAGGTGCGTACCGCCTGGCAAACCAGCGAGCAGTCGGTGGCGGCGCTGAATGCCAGCATTCAGAACCTGCTGATCCAGCGCGGCGAGCGCGATGACAAGCGTAACGTGACGCTGCAAAAATACCGTAATGCGCTGGAAGAGGCACAGCTGAACCTCGGTTGGAGCAAAGTGTATGCACAGACCGACGGTACGGTGAGTAACCTTCAGCTTAGTCCCGGACTTTACGCTACTGCGGCCACGCCGCTGCTGGCGCTGGTCAGCCATCAGACCGATATCGTGGCCGACTTTCGCGAGAAAAGCCTGCGCCACACTCGGGTAGATACCGATGCCGCCGTGGTGTTCGACGCCTTGCCGGGCAAAGTTTTCTCTGCCCGCGTCACCAGCAGCGATGCCGGTATTCTGGCGGGTCAGGAACAGGTTAACGGTCTGCTGTCGCAACCGGAACAGTCCACCCGCTGGGTGCGCGATGCCCAGCGTATGCGCATTCACGTAGCACTGAACGAACCGCTCGACACGCCGTTACCGACCGGGGCGCGCGCCACGGTGCAGCTGTATAACAGTGAGGGGATGTTCGCCCGTACCTTTGCCGGGGCGCAGATCCACCTCGTCAGCTGGCTGCATTATGTCTATTAACACTCTGGCCCACGTCTTTACGCCGCATGGGAACATTGTCTACACCGCCAATGATTTTCGCCAGACCTTGCGTATCTCCGTTGCCGGGACGATAGCACTGAGTATCTCGACCTTCTACACCGTACAGTACGGCGTATTTTTTGTGGTTTATCCGCTGATGCTGCTGTCGCTGGTGCCGGTGTTCAACCGCCATGTGGCAAAACAGTTCGTGTTCAGCGCGGCGGTGAACTGTGTCGAAATGGTGCTAATCGTCGGCTATCTTTCACAGTGGCCGCTGATTATGACGCTGGTGGTGTTTGGCCTGTATGTGATGCGTTTTCGCTTGATGAGCAAAGGGCCGCTGTTTCTGCTTGGTTCGATGGGCGTGGTGTGTCAGAGCACGATGCTCAACTTTATGAGCTATCCCACCACCAACTGGCATACGCTGATGTTCTCCAATATGGAAGCCTGCATCATGGCGGTGGCGCTGAGTGCGCTGCTGCATTATCTGATCCCGGACGTGGAACCCCGCCAGCTACCGCCGCGCATTGAGAAAGATGCCACCCGGGTGCGCCACGAGTCGCTGCTTTCCGGTACGGTGGCGACGATGATTTTTGTTGTCTTCCAGATCTGTGATTTGAGCGATTCGCTGTCGGCACTGATGGCGGGCATTTTGATCCTGTTTCCTATGCACTATCGCGGCGCGGTGTTGAGCTCGCTCTGGCGCGTGGTCGGCGTGGTGCTGGCCTGCCTGTATATTCTGTTGGTGCAGCTGCTTATCTATGATTTCAGCAACCATATGCTGCTGATGATGCCGCTGATCGGCCTCGGGCTGGCGTTCAGCGCCCGCCTGCACGTAATGGAAAAAGTCGGCGCGGGGGTGGGTTTTGCCAGTATCACCACCATCGGGATTATGTTCGGCCAGAACCTGCATCCGGACAGCGATCTGGTGTTCAGCGATTTATACCGCATCACCTCTGTTACCGTCGCGCTGGTGGCAACGCTAACGATGGTATTTCTGGTACACCGGGTTTTGAACTGCTTTACCGCGACGCGGTTTGTGATTACCGAGTGAGTGGGGAGTGAGTGCCGGATGGCGGCTGCGCCTTATCCGGCCTATGAGAAGCAGAATTTGTAGACCCGGTAAGCGTCGTGCCACCGGGTGTTTTCAGATTGCCTGCTGCTTCCCCGTTATCTAATTATTCAGAATACGATTTATTTGTTCGAGAAATAAAGATGTATGAATTATAAATATTTTGAATTTTAATAATTGTGACTTTATGAATATATTTAATTTTACAATTAAATATGATAAGCATAATTATTATATTTTAAAGGATGTAAATCATATGACATGGGAATATAAAGTATCGACAGGTATACTGAGCCATAACGGTAAATTAATTGCTTATTGCTACAGTGGTGCTGGTGAATCAAAGGATAAACCGAACTGTGAACACATACGTAACAAGGGCCCCATTCCACGAGGCGTTTATTTTATTGCTGGATGGAATAATCATAAAAGTCCCTCCGCTATTATCCTCGAACCTATTGCAGGGACAAATACTTTTGGCAGAGATCATTTCGAAATTCATGGTGATAAAAAAGGGCAGCCACCGGGAACGGCATCTGCAGTATGTATCATTATGAATGGACAAGATAAGCGCCAAACCATTTACGATTCGGGTGACACAATTTTGGTGGTAAGATAATGAAATTTATTTTTATCTCCTTTCTATTTATTCTTTCGGGTGCTCCCTGTGCTGCAGTGCATACTGCAGCACAGCTTCTGCAGATGATAAATGAAAAAGGAGCAAATACCGTTGTACACGAACTTTATGATGGCAGTGAGTCAGAATGGTGGAACCATATTATTCCTGAAATTAGCAAAGGTAATAATGACTGGTTAACGGTAGCAAGTGCTCTTGAATCCGGAGTTGATGCCAGTACGGCGGAAGATTTACAGGGGGCGGTCTCTGAAGCCATTCCACATAACCCAGTCGGTGTTCTGGCTATCCTTAACGATAACAGACCATTGCTGAATATTGAGCAGATATGCGCATTTACCTCTTACCCTGAGTCAGAAGAAGAAATGAATAAGCTATTTGTTAATTCCATCAGGGAAATGTATAAGGTCAAAACGACAGAAGGGAAGCGGTGTATTGCGGTTATGATCAATAATGTTGAGAATTCTATTCCATTTAACAAGGATTTATAAATGGCTATCCCCGGATATATGTCATTAATCGATGATGCTGGTAATATTATCAAAGGTAGTGTAATGGTAAAAGACCGTGAAAATTAGATCGAGATTTTAGGTCTGTATCATAATGTGAGCTACAACTCTGATTTGCATAATGGGAGGGTGTTGAATAAACGCCAACATCGTCCATTTTTAATTGAAAAGGAAATTGATGCTTCTAGTGTGCTTTTGTACAAATCATTAAGTACCGGAGAAACATTAAGGAAAGCGGTTATTGACCTCTATCGAATAAATTATGCTGGTCAGGAAGAGGTCTATTTTACGATAACCCTGGAAAATGTGAAAGTCGTTACGCTTTTTTCACTGATGCACGATGTTAAAGATCCTTATTACGAAAAACAGACCCATCTTGAACTTGCTCAGCTCCGTTACAAGAAGATTACCTGGCACTATCATGATGGGAATATAGTCCACTATGATGATTGGGATTATCGCTTAGGGTCTTGAGTAAACGGCTCCGGATAAAATGATGTTACCCAGAGCTGTAATGCAATCAATACACGGCGCTTATACTCATGAGCGCCGTCTGGCATCCGGGCGGTTATTTCTGCCTGACAGGCTTCGCCGAAATCACGTCGATAAACTCCTGCACCTGCTGTTGCTTACGCGCGGACAGCTTGCACACCCGACGCAGCGACTGCAGTAACGCCGGTTCTTCCGGTTCCGGCAGCTTGGCCGTCAGCACAATGCAGCTGGGCATCACTCTGACATCGAATTTGCAGCCGGTGGCGAAACCGGCTGCCTCCAGCCACTGGCCTTTCATAATAATTGCCGGAACATGCGTGTAATCCGGATAACGCGACTTTGCCGTCCCGGAGTTTGACCTCTTGTCTGATTTGCGTTGTGTCGTTCCAGCCAGCGCCAAGGATGGCGGGCATTACGCGTTTGGTGATGATGTCTGCTTCCGTCAGGGTACTCAGGTTCAGGTCAGCCATGTCCGTTCTCAACCGATAATGAGATTGCTCTGATTTTACACAATATTGTTATGCAAGCCATGAACAGAAATGGCTGTGCTACAGCGTCTGGCACGTTATTCAATCTCCAGCTCATCAAACAGCTGTAAATCCACATCCAGCAATTCCACTGCGTTGCTGCGTCGAATGCCGACGTTGTTTTCAATCAACAGCTCCAGCAGGCGATCGCCGTCGATTAAGGTAATCGGCGCAGCGCCTGGGAACAGCGCCGCTTCTGCACACTTAGCGGCGAACTTACCGGTAGTGATCAGCGTGCCGCGAATGGCTTTGTGGTAAGGCAGTGCGCCGCGTAGCTGGTCGATATACGGGCGCGTGATGGTGTTCTGCATCCGTTTTACCTGCACCACTTCGGTAATGGTGGTGATGCCCACCTGAACCTTACCAATCACATCCACGCCTTTATCGCCGGAGGCTTTGGTCACTTCAACCTGCTCGTAGCCCATTGTTTCAAGTAGCTGAGCCACCAGATGTTCAAATTTGTACGGATTCATGGTGGAGAGCTGGTCGCGCAATAGCTCTTTTTGCTGCTGGTTATAGCGTTTTACCGCATCCAGCAACTCCTTACGTGGATCGGTTCGACGTTCAGGCAGTGCCTTACCGAGCCATTTTCGGCCAGTCTCGGTAATTTTGTAGCTCATCCCTTCACGGGCTACCAGATCGCGCTCGACCAGGTTGTACAGCCGGGCGTAGAGCGTAGTTTTGACTGAACTGGGGGAGGCAAATTTTGAGTGCTGATGTAAGAATGCCTGCCACTCGGGTAGCAGATCAGCGCGTCTGGCCTGCTCCCGGCCGGCGAGCAGTTCCAGTAGTTGCAACATGCCTTCTGTATCGTCGAGTTTACGCAGTGTGGCTTCATCGTTATCCAGAAATAATCGCCCCTGTTCGCTGGGGTACCAGCCGCCGTCTTCGTGGGTCTGCATAAGATCGAACAAAGGGTTATTGATAAACATGTAGCAGCCATAGCTGTGGCGGGGGTTGAGAATATGGTTATCCATCTTCCAGATCTGCCAGGCTATTTTGGCATCTTCGCCGCTGAGCCGTTCTTTAATCCAGTTATCCGGCTCTGACCAGTCAACCGGGTTTTGTGGCGTACCCGTTTGCTCCTGAATGGCGGTGATCATATTACGCACCGCTTTGACTGAACATCCAGCCACGGCATTCATCATGGCTCGGGTCTGATCATAAGTTGGAAAAAGCGGGGTAATCACTTTGTACTTTTTCACGTTGGTCCCTTAACGAGTGCAATGGCAATAGCTTGCCATACCAGATGAAAAATTCCATGGGATGAATCACTTATCGGAATGAAAACTGCCAGTGCCGGATGGCGGCTGCGCCTTATCCGGCCTACTAACTTCACTCTATTAAAAGCAAAATGTGATGTTATTTCCAACAATTTCGCTATAATCGTAAGATAATTGTATATACACTTTTGTATATACAATTAGGGAAAGAACATGCCAATGGAGTTTGAGTGGGATGCAAACAAGGCACAAAGTAACCACCGTAAACATGGTGTTCGCTTTGAGGACGCAATATTGGTTTTCGACGATCCCCAACATCTGTCGCGGCAGGATCGGTATGAGAACAGTGAGTATCGCTGGCAGACCATCGGTCTTGTTCATGGCATTGTGGTTATTCTGGTTGCCCATAGCGTTAGGTTTGAAAGTGGCTTTGAAGTCATTCGTATCATCAGTGCCAGAAAAGCAGATCGTAAAGAGAGGAATCGTTATGAGCATAGTTAAACATAAACGCGGCAGCGTATCCGCGCTGAGTGCTCAGCATGAGGCTGAACTGAAGGCGCTGGCGAATAAACCGGACGATGATATTGATTACAGCGACATTCCCGTGACCGAGGATAAGCAGTGGTCAGAGGCCATTCGCGGTAAGTTTTTTCGTCCGTTGAAAACGCAGGCGTCGGTGCGCATTGATGCCGATGTGATGGAGTGGCTGAAACGCCCAGGAAAAGGATATCAGACGCGCCTTAATGCCATTTTGCGCGAAGCGATGCTGCGCGAGCAAAATAAGAAATAGTCAGAATATGCAGGGACTGTGAGTGCCGGATGGCGGCTGTGCCTGATCCGGTCTACGGGAAGCGGAATTTCCAGGCCCGGTAAGTGTAGCGCCACCGGGCATCTGCGAGGTTATTTCTGCTGCGGTTCTCCGCTAAAACAACCGCAGCTGTCAAATTAGTGGAACACCTGCGGCATCATGCCGAGATGACAGACCGATTACCACCGGTGAACAGTGGGTTGTAACGCAACAGGGCGTGTTGAAATAGGATTCACCCCTCTCCGCTGTAGGGAGAGGGGAATGTTTACGGATTCCTGGCGTGGCTCCGTTAGATCACCTTTGCGCTATTTTCGTAGGTGTTGATAAGATGGTCGCGCAAGCTCCCTGTTCCGTGCATTGTCACCAAAAGATTCTGGCGCGCGCGGGTAAATCCGACATACAAACGCTTGATGTCGTCACTCAGATCTTCCTCATCCCTTTCCTTTGCGGCATCCATAATAGCCACTGAGTGAAATTCAAGCCCCTTACTGCTTGGTAAAGGCATTACACAAAGGAGATCATTTTGCGGCGACCAGTGCTTTTTGTCATCGCTGGTCACAATCATTTGGTAGGGGATGCTACGCGCCGCGAGACGTGGCCCCAGCATCCCCGAAATGCTGTATGTTGAAGGGCACAGTATGGCGATCTCTGACCATGCAATACCTTGTTGTCGCTGCTTTGTCACCCAATCGAGCACGTGAGTAATCTCCTCGTCCTGATTACCAAAGCTGGCCAGTGCCGGGTAAGTGCCGGACAAGCCTCCAGCATCGGGTTGCTGGTATTTGAGCGCCTCTTCAATGTGATTATTGAGATAATTAAAGGCAATGTTGCTGGCAAAATGGAGTATTTGCCGGGTATTACGATAGTTGGTATTCAGGATCGTAGTGCGGCCGAGGGCCTTAATATTGACACTAGAGAGTGTGAAGTCGAGGGCTTTCTTTTTCTGGTAGATAGACTGGGCGTCATCGTAGAGGAAAAGAAGGGAGTTATCTTTGTTGTCTGGCATACGTGCGAGTATTCTCAGCCACTCCGGTTTAAAATCGTGTCCCTCGTCTATTAGGACTGCGCTGTATTGCTCCGGTTTTATAATCCCCTCTTCAAATGCCACCGTCAGTGCATTTTCCATCAGCTCAATAAAGTTTTTGCTTTTCGGCGGAAGACAATGATGTGCATTTAACTGTTGATAACACCAGGCATGAAAATGGATGACTTCGACGGGAAGTCTTAAAGTGTGCTGCTCAAGCTGTGATTTGAGTTTTTTGGCCAGCGTGATGTTGTAGCAAATCACCAGGATCGGCTTGGTGTTTTCAATATTGTTGGCAAGCTCAATACAACGGTGGTGCAAAATGAGCGTTTTACCGGATCCTGCCACGCCATGAATAACACGGTGTCCTGCACCCATGCTTCTGGCGAGTTGTTCCTGGTTCCTGTCCATCATGCAAACCACATCGGGGGTGTGGAACGTAAAATTGTTCAAATCAACCTGCGTAACGGATGCGTTAATGCGTACATCGGGATATAGATGCCATCGGATACGGTCGAGTTGCTGTGGTGTAGTGTGATGAGCGTAGTTATGTCTGAGAAGGGATTCGAGCCGGGCAGAGATTTGTTCCTTGGTCATAAACTCGCTGAGTTCGTCTTTGCAAATAACCTGGTTGGCTGGGAATAGTTCATTTATCGCTTCGGGTGGAAAACTCTTTTCTAGCTGTGCTCGGGTGATATTGCTCAAATAAACACCAAATCCATACGGCATAATAAAGCTGCCTTCATAATCACCTTGTTGCTGGCGAAGCAGCGGATCTTTTTTTAGGCTATTGATAGTGTGAAAGGTATATTGACGAACCTGTTCGAGTGGATTCTTGAACGGTTGAATGCCGTCTTTAGTTTCATAATGAATATGTGATTTGTTGGCAGATTTAATTTTTGTAATAAACCAGTCTTTTACTTCTATAAATAACAAACCTTTTTCGGGGGTTAGAATTACAAAATCCGGATGCTCTTGCTTGTCTCCCATTCGGGTGTCATACCAGCAGGTACACTGTTCGCTGAGTCCCCCCTCAAGAAGTCTTGCCAGTCTTTTTTCGCCGGCAGTAATTTTCTCGCTACAACTGCTTATTGTGGGAATAATGATTGCCATGTTACGCCTACCAATTCATGAAAATTATATAAATATGCTAAATTAATATTCCGAGAGATATTAATAAAAACATGAATTCATCATGGATAATGACATTAACAGACAATATTACAAACAGAAAGGGTGATGCGAGATATTTGTTTCAGAGATATTTGCTCCCTTTCACAAATAAAAGGGAGCGGCTGTTTACTTCTTCAACCCCGCAAACGCTGCTCGGATCTCGTCTTCCGGCAGATTAATGCCGATAAACACCAGCAGGCTGTGCGGTTGTTCGTCGTCCCACGGGCGATCCCAGTCGGCACTGTACAGACGCTGAACGCCCTGGAACAGCAGGCGGTTTGGCTCGCCGTCAATCCACAGCATGCCTTTGTAGCGCAGCAGCTTCTCGGCGGATTCCAGCAGCAGATTTTCCATTACCCGCGACACGTCACTGATGTTTACCGGGTAATCCAGCTCGACGACGATCGAGGAGATATCATTTTGCTTATCGGCGATAAAGTGGAAGCGTGGTTTGGCGCTGACCACGTTCTCCTCGAGCATGAAACCGTTGGTATCGAACAGCAGGGAGAGGTCGATATCACCATGCGTGACGGTATACACCGGGGCGCGGGCGTTGATGCGCGCCAGGCGCTCACGCAGTTTCTCGCTTTCACCCGCCACGTCGGTTTTGGTCAGCAGGATGCGGTCAGCGTAGCCTACCTGTGACTGAGCGATGGTGAACTGGTTCATCTGCTCGTCGGCATGTACTGCGTCAACCAGCGCAATCACACCGTCCAACAGGTAGCGTTCGCAAATCACTTCATGGGAGAAAAAGGTCTGGATAATCGGGCCGGGGTCGGCCATGCCGGTGCACTCGATCACCAAACGGTCGAAATGGATGGCGCCTTTGTCGAGGTTGTCGAGCAGATCTAACAGTGCGTCTTCCAGCTCACTGGAGCGGGTACAGCAAATGCAGCCGTTGGTCAGGGTTTTGATCTGCGTGGCGCGGTCGCCAATCAGCTGATCGTCCACCGAGACTTCGCCGAATTCGTTTTCGATAACGGCAATCTTATAGCCGTGCTGCTCGTTGAGAATATGGCGCAGCAGGGTGGTTTTACCCGCGCCAAGAAAACCGGTGAGTAGGGTAACTGCAATCGGGGTCATTCATTTCTCCTTCTAACAGCAACTGCTTCCGCCGCTACCGTAGCGGGCTTCCTGGCGCTCGCGGAAGAATTCTTCGTAGGTCATGTACGGCTTATCGGGATGGTTGGTCTTCATGTGCTCGACGTAGTTGTCGTAGTCCGGAATGCCAATCAGCATCTTTGCCGCCTGACCGAGGTATTTTTTTGCCTGACCTAAAGTACCAAACATAAACAATCCTGATAAGCGAAAAGCCCCGCCGAAGCGGGGCTGAATACGGTTAGTGATGTGAAGAGGTCTTCACGCCGCCTTCCGGCACCGGTACATACGGCGTCTCTTTATCAGAGCGACCGTTGATGGCGCGGGCTTTCTGCCAGGTACGGAACCCGTAGAAAATGATGCTGTACACCACCACCAGGAACAGAATACTCAGGCCTGCGTTGGTGTAGTTGTTGACAACGATGTGGTTCATGTTGGCAATCTGCTGAGCGGTCAGTTCGCCGCCGTTAGCAATCTTCTCTTTGTACTGATTCGCCATGAAGAAGAAGCCTTCCATCTGCGGGTTGGTGCTGAACAGTTTCAGACCCAGCGCCCAGGTGGTGCAGATAAGCAGCCATACTGCTGGAACAACGGTAACCCAGATGTATTTGGTGCGCTGCATTTTAACCAGTACCACGGTGCCGAGAACCAGCGCCACGGCAGCCAGCATCTGGTTAGAGATACCGAACAGCGGCCACAGGCTCTTAACGCCGCCCAACGGGTCAACAACGCCTTGATACAGCAGGTAACCCCACAGGCCTACGCAGCCCGCAGTACCGATGATACCCGCAACCAGAGAGTCGGTTTTCTTCAGGAACGGAACGAAGTTCCCCAGTAAATCCTGCAGCATAAAGCGGCCAGAGCGGGTACCAGCATCCAGTGCGGTCAGGATGAACAGTGCTTCAAACAGAATACCGAAGTGGTACCAGAAGCCCATATCAGCCATTGGCAGCACTTTGTGGAACACGTGAGCGATACCAACGGCCAGCGTCGGTGCGCCACCTGCGCGGTTCAGAACGGACGGTTCACCGATGTCTTTCGCGGTCTGCAGGATCTGCTCAGGCGAAATGACGAAGCCCCAGGAACTGACGGTCGCCGCCGCATGTGCGGTTACGTCTTTCAGCTGCGCCATAATCAGCGGGGCGTTCTCGCCGCTCATTTCATGCAGGTTCGGCATGGTGATGCCAAGGCCCGCAGGCGGGGTGTTCATTGCGAAGTACAGACCCGGTTCGATGATAGATGCGGCAACCAGCGCCATAATCGCCACGAAGGATTCCATCAGCATGGCGCCGTAACCGATAAAGCGCGCGTCGGTTTCACAGGCCAGCAGCTTCGGTGTGGTACCAGAAGCGATCAGCGCGTGGAAGCCAGATACCGCACCACACGCGATGGTGATGAACAGGAACGGGAACAGAGCGCCTTTCCACAGCGGACCAGTACCATCAACGTACTGAGTCATTGCCGGCATTTTCAGTTCCGGGTTGAGGATAACAATCCCCACCGCCAGACCGACGATAACGCCGATTTTCAGGAAGGTAGCCAGATAGTCGCGCGGCGCGAGGATCAGCCATACCGGCAGCAGCGCAGAGATAAACGCGTAGCCGATCAGGGTAAAGGTAATGGTGGTGTCTTTAAAGGTCAGCGCCGGGCCCCAGTACGGGTCGTGAGCAATCACGCCGCCGAAGTAGATAGACGCAACCAGCAGCACAATACCAATCACCGACACTTCGCCCACACGACCCGGTCGCAGGAATCGCATGTAGATCCCCATGAATAGCGCGATAGGTACGGTTGAGCAGACGGTGAACACACCCCACGGGCTTTCAGCCAGCGCTTTCACCACGATCAGCGCCAGTACCGCAAGGATGATGATCATGATTAAGAAGCAGCCGAACAGCGCAATGGTTCCCGGGATCGGGCCCATCTCTTCTTTGATCATCTCACCCAGAGATGCGCCGTTACGGCGTGAAGAGATAAACAGCACCATGAAGTCCTGCACCGCACCGGCCAGCACGACACCCGCCAGCAGCCACAGCGTACCGGGCAGATAGCCCATCTGCGCGGCCAGTACCGGCCCAACCAGCGGACCCGCACCTGCGATAGCGGCAAAGTGGTGGCCAAACAATACGTTACGGTTGGTTGGAACGTAGTTCAGACCGTCATTGTTGATGACCGCCGGCGTGGCACGCGTCGGGTCAAGTTTCATCACCTTTTGGGCGATGTACAGACTGTAGTAACGATAGGCCACCAGATAAACAGAAACTGAGGCGACCACGATCCACAGGGCACTGATGTGCTCACCCCGACGTAATGCCACTACCGAGAGGCAGAATGCACCGATGATTCCGAGAATCACCCAGGGTATGTGCTTGAATATCTTTTTCGTATCCATAGTAAAACCTGGTATCTAATTAATAATTGGCCGAAGCCGCGTGGGTTTGATCTTGTGTTTGAGGAGGTAAATTGACTGCTATGTTGGGGGGATCTTGCCAGAGAAATACGCGCGTAAAGTAAGGTAAATAAGTGAGCGGTTGTATGTCAGCTTAAGCGGTCCCAAGTGTCAGTGAGCGGTAAGCAATGGGGGGGAGTGGGGGAATTTATGTGATTGAGATCACTAATAAACCCGCTTAGCGCTTTGGCAGACGGCGTGGATCGACGAATCATCGATGCTGAGATCGATTCAACTAGCACAAATTTCATAAAGTTTTCCCTTTCCAGGCCGAAAATTCTGACATCTGTCTAGCGGAAAGAGAAAACATGTTAAAACGTATGAAGATTGTTACCAGCTTACTGCTGGTATTGGCGCTATTTGGCCTTTTACAGCTCGCCTCCGGCGGCTTGTTTTTTAACTCACTTAAGAATGACAAAGAGAACTTTACCGTTCTGCAAACCATTCGCCAGCAGCAGTCTGCGCTGAATGCCACCTGGGTTGAGCTGCTGCAAACGCGTAATACCCTGAACCGGGCGGGTATTCGCTACATGATGGATCAGAGCAATATCGGCAGCGGTGCGACCGTTGCTGAGCTGATGCAGGTAGCCAGCACGGCGCTGAAACTGACGGAAAAAAACTGGGCGATTTACGAGTCGCTCCCGCGCGATCCGCGTCAAAGCGAAGCCGCGTTCCAGGAGATCAACCGCACCTATGACATCTATCACGGCGCGCTGGCGGAGCTGATCCAGTTACTGGGTGACGGGAAGATCAACGCGTTCTTTGATCAACCCACGCAGAGCTATCAGGATGGTTTTGAGAAGACATACATCAACTACATGCAGCAGAACGATCACCTGTATGACATTGCGGTAGCAGATAACAACAGCTCTTACAGTCAGGCGATGTGGGTACTGGTCTGTGTGCTGATTACCGTACTGGCGGCAATTATTGCGGTCTGGTTCGGCATCAAATTGACTCTTATCTCCCCAATGAACCGTCTGATCGACAGCATTCGTCATATCGCCAGCGGCGACCTGGTGAAGCGTATTGAGGTGGAAGGTTCCAACGAGATTGGCCAACTGGCGGAAAGCCTGCGTCATATGCAGGGTGAGCTGATGAACACCGTGGGTGATGTGCGTAACGGTGCCAACGCGATTTACAGCGGGGCCAGCGAGATTGCGATGGGCAACAACGATCTCTCCTCGCGTACCGAGCAGCAGGCTGCATCTCTGGAAGAAACCGCAGCCAGCATGGAACAGCTGACGGCGACCGTGAAGCAGAACGCCGAAAACGCGCGTCAGGCCAGCCATCTGGCCCTGAGCGCTTCTGAAACTGCGCAGAAAGGCGGCAAAGTGGTGGATAACGTGGTGCAAACCATGCGCGACATCGCTTCCAGTTCGCAGAAAATCGCCGACATTATCAGCGTCATCGACGGCATTGCCTTCCAGACCAACATTCTGGCGCTCAACGCCGCGGTAGAAGCTGCGCGTGCGGGCGAGCAGGGCCGTGGTTTTGCGGTGGTTGCGGGTGAAGTTCGTAACCTGGCCCAGCGTAGTGCGCAGGCCGCGCGCGAGATCAAGAGCCTGATTGAAGACTCGGTCAGCCGTGTGGATGTGGGTTCAACGCTGGTAGAAAGCGCTGGTGAAACCATGGATGAGATCGTCAATGCGGTAACCCGCGTGACCGATATCATGGGTGAAATCGCCTCTGCTTCTGATGAACAGAGCCGCGGTATCGACCAGGTCGGTCTGGCCGTTGCAGAGATGGATCGTGTGACGCAGCAGAACGCCTCGCTGGTGGAAGAATCCGCCGCCGCCGCTGCGGCGCTGGAAGAGCAGGCTAGTCGTCTGACCCAGGCCGTTGCCGTGTTCCGTATTCAGCATGACCAACAGCGCGCGCGTGACGTTGCTGCCGCTAAACCGGTTTCAACAGTCCATCCGCGTAAAGCTGCGGTAACGGATGCCGGGGATAACTGGGAAACGTTCTAAGTTGGTAATGCCCGATAAGGCGTAGCCGCCCGCGGGCAATTAACGCAGCATCAGGCGCATGGCGCAGCGTAGTTCGTACGTCTGCCCGTGCGCCGCTTCGTCTTCTCTTTTCTGGCGCAGCAGTGCAGGAAGCGTCTCGTCAGCCAGCATTTCAAACCCCAATCGTGCGTACAATGGCGCATTCCACGGCACATCGCGAAAGGTGGTCAGCGTGAGCGATGTATAACCTTTCTCGCGCGCCTGTTCGGCAACATAGCCAATCAATCTGCGACCAATACCTTTTCCCTGCCACTCCAGATGCAGTGAAAGTTCAGCAATAAACAGCGATGACCCCAGCGTTTCGGCAACTAAAAAACCGACCGGATGCTCATCGACCTGCGCCAGCCAGCTCATGCCAGTGGCGGCAAATGCCCGATGCTGGTCAGCCGATATAATCTGGTCGTCAGCAATCCACGCCAGTTCGGGGATGAGTAAAAAACGTTGCCCCGCAGATCGTTCGATGGCGGGAAGAGCGGCAGTTTCTGCCAGAGTGGTGGAGCGTAAGGTGATGTTCATTTGTCGAGCATAACATGCCCGATAAGCGCGGTGTTATCGGGCATCATGAGGATTAATCTTTACGCGGATCGCTGATGGGTTGGCGCACCAGGAAGATGTAGGCGAGGGCTCCCACCATGGTGACGCAGCCACAGATGATCAGCGCCAGACGGAAAGAGTTGGTGGTATCAACAATAAATCCGGTGACGATTGGTGCAAACGACGCGCAGATAAAGCTGGCAAAGTTCTGGATACTGCCCACGGAGGCGGTCATGCGTGAGGCGACGGCTACGTGGATCAGACCCCAGCACGAGGTGCCGGCGAAGTGGATACAGAACAGCGCCATACCGATCAGTAAGACGGCGGCCATCGACGTTGTGGCCTGCGGCACGATGAAAGTGAAGGCCGCAGAACAGAACATCCCGGCGATAATACAAATCTTACGGCTCTTAATCGGTGCCATACCGCCTTTCACCAGCCAGTCGGTGACAAAACCGTTAATTAACATGCCGGCTGCGCCAAACAGGAATGGGATCGCCGCCATTAATCCGGTGCTTTTTAAATCCAGGTTGTAGGAGGTTTGCAGGTAGCCTGGCAGCCACGCCAGATATAACCACGCGGTGTAGTTGATGCCGCTAAAGCCCAGCATCATGCCCCACATAGTGCGGTTGCGGAACAGGCTGCGCCATTCGGCAAAGCTCAGCGGATCGCGGCGGGCATTGACGCTACCGGCGTTCAGATACGCTTGTTCAGTAGCGCTCAGCGCAATCTGCTCGCGGTTGCGATACAACATGTACCAGCCGATGGCGAGGAAAATACCCAGCACGCCGATGGTAATAAACATCCAACGCCAGCCCATCACCAGCATCATGGCAGCCAGAATCGGCGGGCTAATGGCAACACCGATGGTGGAAGCGGCGTTGAATAACCCCATTGGGCGACCGCGCTCTTTGATGTTAAACCAGTCGTTGATGACCTTTACGCCGCACGGGTTCATGGGCGCTTCGCCGATCCCCATCCCGATACGCACGAGAACAAACTGAGTGAAGCTGTGAACCATGCCAGACATCGCCTGAAACAGCGACCAGAAGAACATCCCCAGCCCCAGCATAATGCGCGGACCTTTGCGATCCAGCAGCGGGCCGCAGGGCAGCTGTGCAATACCGTAAGCGAGAGAAAACACTGACAGCAGTACGCCGATTTGCGTGGCGCTCAGCCCCAGTTCTTCACGAATCGTTAAGTTGGCGACCGACAGTGAACTGCGGTCGAGATAATTAATCACCGCAGCAAAAAATAATAAAATCATTGCTGTGGTCTGAATACGTTTTATTCGGCTACTGCGTTGCACCATGCCCTCAGGCGGAACGTTAATATCCGCAGATGACGACGTGCCAAACGAAGAACTCGGGTCGAGGGTAATATTATTTTTTTCCACGCCGGACTCCTGAACCTCAATAATTTATTTTCACACAGCCGGGCTGTGCAGTATTGAAAAAATACCAGTGATGAATCAATTTGCTCATCACCGCTCACAAAAGTTTTTAATGCAGTCGACTTAGCGTGAGCATAGGCAAGCGGTATTTTTCCGGCGTTTTTATTTTTATAAAATCGTGCTCCCGGTAATGGTTTGCTGTTTTTTATCGGTACTTAATGAGCGGCGCTATGGCTTTGGTTGATGGAGCGAATCATCGATTGTTTGGCTGAATTCAAATGGTTACAGAGCGCCAGGGTGGCATCCAGGTCGCTGCGGCAAATCAGTGCGCTGAGGATGGTCATATGCTCATCAATGGCAATGATATTGCGCTGCTTGAGGTCGCTTTCATCCCACTGATAATGAAAGTGGAAAATCACGGAGATGATTTCAAGTGATTGATTAAAAAATATATTATCTGCTGCGGAGAGCAGTAAAGCATGAAACTCACGGTCTAACTGCGAGAACATACGAAAGCTGCTGCCGATGCTGTCGCGCAGGACCCGGTGACGCTCCAGCAGTGTTTTAGCCTGCAGCCAGCGCGGGTCATCGTCGGGCAGATTGAGAAAATGCTGCAGGGAATGGGTTTCCAGCATCTCTCTGAGTTCAAACAGCTGTTCCGCATAGGCCTGATCGAACTGCTTCATGCTCCAATGGCCGCGTTTTTCGTTTTTGATCAGATTGTAACGTTCGAATTTTAAAAGATATTCTCTCACCACCACCGGGCTGACCCCTGCAGCTCTGGCAAGCTGAAGTTCGGAGAAACTCTCCCCTGCGCGTAGCTGACGCTGGTTGATCATGGTGAAAAAAGCCTGCTCAAAAATCCGGTTTTGCTCAGTCATGGAGGCGGTGGTACAGGCAAAACCGTCGTCATGGTCGGGTTTACGTACGATGACATAGTGGCTGCCGACCTGGGTCAGCACGCCGCACTCGCCTAAGTGGCTCAGCATATGGCGCACGGTGGTGCGGCTGATGTTGTACATCTCCGCCAGCGCGCTTTGCGACGGGAGGGGGGAAGGGATATGACCACGCGCCATATCATCGATTATCTGGTTAATCACATTGTGGCGTAAGTTCTGTGAACGGCTCATGGCTTCTCCTTTTTGCGTATTAAAACCCGATTTAAAACATTTTTATGCGCTGGGATTCACAGATTGTGTTTCTGCTTTCTCCGGCTTTTTTATTTTCGTTGATATCTGAGGCAACAAAAAAACAGGAGAGCAGAATCATGTCTACGATGAATACGTTGATTTGCCAGGAACCTAAAAAATTAGTCTGGAAAGAGCGTGAAATACCTATTCCGGGTGAGGGTGAAGCATTAATAAAAATTAAATCAGTCGGGATTTGTGGGACCGATATTCATGCCTGGGGCGGCAATCAGCCATTTTTCAGCTATCCACGTGTGCTGGGTCATGAAATATGTGGGGAAATTGTCGGGCTGGGCAAAAATATACAGAATCTGAAAAATGGTCAGCAGGTGGCGGTTATTCCTTACGTGGCCTGCCAGCAGTGTCCGGCCTGTCTGAGCGGGCGCACTAACTGCTGCGAGAAGATTTCGGTGATTGGCGTGCATCAGGATGGCGGCTTCAGCGAATACCTGTCCGTACCGGTCACCAACCTGTTGGATGCGCAGGGAATTGATCCGCAGGCGGCGGCGCTGATTGAGCCTTATGCCATTAGTGCGCATGCGGTACGCCGGGCGGTGGTGGCTCCGGGTGAGCAGGTGCTGGTGGTCGGTGCCGGTCCGATTGGTCTGGGCGCGGCGGCGATTGCCAAAGCCGATGGCGCACAGGTGGTGGTCGCCGATACCAGTCCGGCTCGCCGGGAGCATGTGGTTTCCCGGTTGGGGCTCCCGGTTATCGATCCGTCTGCAGAAGATTTTGATGCGCAGTTGCGTGACCAGTTTGGCGGTTCGCTGGCGCAAAAGGTCATTGATGCCACGGGCAATCAGCATGCGATGAACAACACGGTGAATTTGATTCGCCATGGCGGCAGCATTGTTTTCGTTGGGCTATTCAAAGGCGATTTGCAGTTCTCCGATCCGGAGTTCCACAAGAAAGAGACCACCATGATGGGCAGTCGCAACGCCACACCGGAAGATTTCGCCAAAGTGGGCCGCCTGATGTCGGAAGGCAAACTGACCGCCGACATGATGCTCACGCACCGTTACGCGTTTGCCACACTGGCAGAAATCTACGAACGGGATGTGATTAACAACCGTGAGCTGATTAAAGGCGTGATCACGTTCTGAGAGGGTAAATGCGATGAAGACATTGAATCGACGTGATTTTCCGGGGGCAAGCTACCCAACGCGCGTGATCCAGTTTGGTGAAGGGAATTTCCTGCGAGCGTTTGTCGACTGGCAACTGGATATCCTCAACGAGCAAACCTTTCTGAACGCTGGCGTGACCATCGTTCGCCCGATCAATACCGATTTTCCACCGTCGCTGAATACCCAGGACGGGTTGTACACCACGCTTATTCGCGGTCTAAACGCGCAGGGCGAAGCGGTGAGTGAGGCGCGGCTTATCCGTTCCGTGAATAACGAAATCAATCCGTATCAGGACTTCGCGGCGTATCTGGCGCTGGCCCACAATGCGGATATTCGCTTTGTGTTTTCGAATACCACCGAAGCTGGAATTAGCTATCACGCGGCAGACCGGGTCGATGATGCGCCGCCGGTAAGCTTTCCGGCTAAACTGACGCGTCTGCTGCTGGAGCGTTTTAATCATTTTGAGGGCGCAGTGGATAAGGGCTGGGTCATTATCCCGTGCGAGCTTATCGACTATAACGGTGAGGCGCTCAAAACGCTGGTACTGCAGTATGCGCAGGAGTGGCAACTTCCCCCGGCGTTTGCCGACTGGGTGGCGACGGCAAACACCTTCTGTTCCACGCTGGTCGACCGCATTGTCACCGGCTACCCGCGAGAAGAAGCCGCCGCGCTGGAAGCTTCGCTTGGCTATCACGATGCGTTTCTCGATACCGCGGAGCATTTTTACCTGTTTGTGATTCAGGGGCCGCAGTGGCTGGCCGAGGAGCTGAAGCTGGCGCAGTGCCCGCTGAACATACGGGTAGTGAGCGATATCAAACCGTACAAAGAGCGTAAGGTCGCCATTCTCAATGGCGCGCATACGGCGTTGGTGCCGGTGGCCTGGCTGTGTGGCCTGGAGACCGTCGGCGAAGCGATGCAGGATGCCGATGTCCGTCACTTTGTCGAGCGGGCGATTAGCGAGGAAATTATACCGGTATTGGATCTCCCGGCGGATGAACTGCGTGAATTTGCCGACGCAGTGAGTGGGCGTTTTCAAAACCCCTACATTCGTCACCAGTTGCTTTCCATTGCGCTTAACGGGATGACCAAATTCCGTACCCGAATTTTGCCGCAACTGCTGGCGGGCCAGCAAAATGGGCGCTGGCCCGTGCGGTTAACGTTCGCCCTCGCGGCGCTGCTGGCGTTTTATCGCGCAGAGCGGGAGGGAGAACGCTATCCGATACAGGATGATGAGCAGTGGGTTAGCCTGTATGCCAGTCTGTGGCCGCGAGTTGGCAAAGATTTAACGCTGCGTGAACTGGTGGATACTGTGCTCGGCGATGCGGCGCACTGGGGTGAAGATTTGACGTTGCTGCCCGGGCTTGCCGGGCAGGTGACGGCAAACCTGGAAATGATTCTGGTGCAGGGTATGCGCCAGACAGTGAAAAGTCTGGAATAAGGTTGCCATGCAGCGCCCGGTGTGGTGTTGGGCGCTGTTTTTTTTCTGACAATAAATGCGGCTGGCTGTAAGGCTGATAAGCGAAGCGCCATCAGCCATTTCATGTTACGAGCCCTGAGCGACCACTTTGATTTCAACCATCCCGATCCCCAGCTTACGCGGCGAGTGGCCGAGAATATTGCCCTCGTTGGTGGCGACCGGATCGGGCGGGACAATCACCAGCGTATCGGCATCTGCCGGGTTATCAAAATGCAAGGTTGTGGTAGTGACATCATGGCCTAACACCAGCGTCTGTTCCTCGCGGCCAACGCGCACGGGAATAGGACGATTGGCATTGTCGCCGAAGGCTTTCGCGGTGATGACCAGATCGAATTTCTTCGGCAGCGGGGCCTTGTACTCGATGGTCACCTCTTTGCTGAGCTGCGCATTGGACCAGCGCCCCCAGGATTCGGGGCGTGATATGCCGCTAAACTGTTTAACCTCTTCCGGCGCGCCCGCCACGTTGAAGACGAAGCTGTCGGCTTTGTAGCGAATGTCGTTATCGACAATTTTCAGCGTATCAACGTTACCTTTGTAGCGCTCCATGTCGATCACCGTGTCTTTGAACACGGTTTTACTTTTCCATTTGGCTTTGTCGACGTGCTGCACGATTTGCTGTCCGCCTAACTGGCCTTGCGATACGCACCAGTCGGTGGAGAGCGCCAGCTCCGGGGCCCATAGCTGCGCCATTTTGTAGCAGCGATCAACCCAGACAAAGTTATCTCGCGGCGCGAAATCTGCCAGTTGGAAGCGCAGCGGGGCCGAGTATTCGCTTTCCGGCAGCGGCTCGACGCGTTTGTCCGATACGCGTAGCAACAACGGCAGGCGGAAATGGCTGCCGGAGAAAGAGATCATGTTTTTGTCCTGGTCGACGGTGAACTCTTTCATCTCTTTCGGAAAATTCCACAGGCGAATGATATCGGGCTTCCACGCCAGCATTTTTTCTTTGATGTTCAGGAACACTTCAGACACGGATTCGCTCGACAAACTGCTGCGGCCAAGACCGATAAAGTTATCGCCACCGAGAATATCCAGTACCGTTGCCCCGTTATCCATCGTGTTACGCTTCACCGCCAGCGTCTCCTGCTGTGGCTGGTCGCCGCGCAGCACGAAGAACAGGTTGTTGCGATCCTGCTTGTTCAGATACTTCCATGCGGTGTTGTTCATCGCCAGATGATCGGAAGAAACCACGATAACGGTATCTTTGAACCACGGTGAGGCTTTGATCTTATTGATAAATTCGGCAATGTTTTCCTGGCTGCAGCTGACTGCGCTGAAGGACTGGTTGGCCTTCCCGTCGATGTCATAACGTTTACGGTTGCAGCTACGTGAGATAAATCCGTCTGGATGATGGGTATCCACGGTCAGCGTAAACAGTGAAAAGCGCTGGCCCGAACGTGAAAGCTCTTCGAATTTTTTCCATGCTTCATCCAGCACGGTATCGTCGTAGAAGCCCCAGTCGTTGCGATAGGCTGGGTCCGCAACCACGCTTTTTAACTCTTCCGCACCGTAGAGATGATCAAAACCGTGAGATTTCAGGAACACGTCTTTGCCGGCAAAGCGCAGGTTGGCTCCCTGCACAAAGTAGTTTTGATAGCCGGAGTTTTTCAGGATATCGCCCAGACAGATATTGTTGGGGAAGAAGCTGGAGACCGACGCCGAGGCGTTGCCTTCAAACGGCGCAAATAGCGGAATACCACACTGGGAGGCGACCATGCCAGCGATGGTGTAATCGGTACCCGGCAGTTGCATGGTATTGCTGAAATCCAGACCTTCGTTTTTCAACGCACCGAGTTCCGGGGTCAGATCCGGAAACGCGTCGTTGTTAAAATAGGTGCGCTCGAGGCTTTCGCCATAGATATAAACCAGATTCAGCTTCGGGTTGGGAATCGTTTTTGACGGCTCTTTATAATAGGTTGGGAAATCCGGATCGCCATCGCGCGACTGCGACTTTACCAGTTCGGTTATCTGGTGAAACGCCGGGCTGGCATCTACGGAGGCCAGCGCCAGCAGCAGGGCCAGCAGACTGTAACCCACATGATGCGGATGATGGCGACGGCGGCGCAGAATCCAGCCGAGAGCGACAAAAACGGTCGTCAGGACCAGCGCAATCCCGACGCCAGGTAAGATATATTTTCCAATTCCCGCGCCGGTCAGGCTGTTGGTCAGCGTGTACAGAACCGCGTCATTGATACCGTCGCCGGTGAAATAATCACTGGCATACAGCGTGATATTCAAGACAATAAAAATCCCCAGCACCGTTAACGTGGCAGCAAACCACCAGGTATTGCGACCCGCTTTCCAGGCGTAAATCAGCACTGAAGCGAGAAACAGAGTAATGGAGATGAGTTCTGACAACGATCGATCCTCAGTTAACCGGGCAAACGCCAGGCAGGCTAATGATTTTGGGAAAGCACAATGTAATAGCGATGTTGCATTGCTGCAATTGTAGTGACATTAAATTACGTTGTTATTCAGAATTGGTTTAGATATGCGTGTTTTTTGCGGGGGATTTACTGATTATTTGACGTGTGAATTTTATGGGGAACAGGTTGATGCCGCGCAGGGTATACGCGGCATATCGTGCGTCAGGAAATGAAGTTCATACCCTGTTTTAACACCAGATCGCAGGCCTTGGTTTTTACCTGCTTCGCCAGCGAGCTGTTGCCAATTGTGTTCAGGTCCAGTTGTTGACCATCTTTGGCGTTGAGCAGCCCCTGAATGCCGTCCATATAGTTGGTGTCTTGTTTCTGCTCCGGAGCACTGAGGCCCAGTTTATCCAGCACCTGGTTTTTGACGTTCTGCGTGTCGGTGACCGAGGCCAGTTTCTGTTTCGCGCAATATTCCAGGATTCCGGCGGCGTTATTCATGCTGCTGGAGGTCAGCGACTGATTGCTGCCATTCAGTAGACTGGTCAGGGAAGAGAGCGACGAGCCGCCCTGCGAGCCGGAGCTTTGTTTGCTCAGTTCGCTGGCCGCGCTGGAGAGCGAATCCTGCCAGGAGGCGGCGAAAACGCTGGTCGAGATGAGCGTGCTGGCGGCAAGCGCACAGCACAGCAGACGTTTGGTTGTTTTCATCATTATATGCAACTCGTGTTATGCCTTTTCAGCGCAGTATAGCGCCGGCAGTCTTAGGAGTGGTCCTAATACGTTAATACTCTTTACCGGTTACCCGACTACGGTAGCTTTCCCAGTTAAAAATCACCCACAGGCTGTTGCCAAGGCGCATACGGTCCATTACCCGCTCGCCCAGCAGTTTGTTCATTTCGTCCATATTGCTGTTGGTCAACATACCGGTCGGGCGTTTTGAAGACGAGCGGCGATCGACGATCTGGTTGATGATCACCTTTTCATAGCGGGATTCGGTCTGCACGCCGATTTCGTCGATCACCAGCAAATCGACATTGCTGAGATCGTTGAGTAGCTGTTCTTCGCTGGTTTCACGGTTGCTGAAGGTATCTTTCATGGCTGACATAATGTCCGCAACGGTGATAATCAGCACCGACTTGCCGCGCAGCAGCAGTTCGTTGCAGATAGCGGCGGCCAGATGGTTTTTGCCGGTGCCGGGCTTGCCAGAGAAAATAAAGCTGGCGATGTTGCCGTCAAACTCTTCAACGTACTGGCGAGCTTTGCTCAGGGCGTTCATCTGACCTTCGCATTCCACCCGATAGTTATCGAACGAACAGTTCTGATGCAGTGGACGAATACCGGAACGGTTGAATGTGCGCTGCATTTTCATGGCCCGGTTTTCACGGGCCAGCGCTGCGGCGCGAATTTCACCTTGCTCTTTTTGCCATGCCAGCAGCTCCTCGCCCGTTTTAAAGGCTGGCTCGACATTAGCCGGCATCATTTTTTGCAGACGTTTCATCAGGTCGCCAACGTTTTTCATCGTTATCCTCTAAAACCCGGTGGAATATGGTTGTCAGGCTCGCTGACACTGTTCACATCGCGCTTCGGCATTCCGCCATTGCTGGCCCGGCCAATCTGGATGCTGCGTGCCAGTTTTTGCTGCCACTGAATATGGTGAAAGACTTTGCCTTCGGCCTGCCAGTAGGCGACAAATGAGGCCAGTTCCTCGGCGGTGACCGGTTCTCTTAACGCCACGCCCCACAGGGCGGCCTGGCGCTGAAAGTCGGCATCGGGCTGCCAGTCAGCGTACATCGCAAATTTCCCCATTGGCACGACAACGGGAGCGGTTTGCGGCTCTTCATAAAATTGTGCATCCAGCGTCACATCGCTTCCCGGGCGTGACAGCTTCTCTTCAAGCGCCAACAACTCGGCCAGTCGTGCAGGCGTCACCGCGTAAAATGCTGGCGCGTTATTGGCGAATACGGCTACGGCGCCGCCCGCAGACCTGGCCAGCACCGTATGGTGATCGTGTAGTAAGGCGTCAATGCTAGTGACGTCCGGCGTCAAAATTTTGCTGGGCATAATGTTTCTCAATACTGAACAACAACCGAGAAGGGGACTGCTTTTATAGTAACACAGAGAAGAAGGAGAGCAGCAGATGAGGGGGCGATTCCCCTCTCTGCGAGGAGCTAACAAAGCGTGCCGCTAAACGCGCGGGCGTTTGCGATACAGCCATAATCCCGGTACGGATAGCCCGATGGAGAGCGCTCCGACAATCGATGAGGCTTTCAGGAAATTGGTCAACAGCGTGATCATCAGCGCTTCGCTGTAACCAAAATGGCCGATTTTTACCGCCGAGATCATGGCGGTATAGGCAGAGATCCCAGGGAACATGGGGATTACTGCCGCAACGGTGAAGACTTTCGGATGCGCCAGATACCAGCGTGACCACTGGATCCCAATGCAGCCCACCAGTAGCGACGCCATAAAGGTTGACCATTCGATATTAAACCCTGCGCTCATCATCACCATTCGTGAACCATGGCCGAGAGCGCCGAGTAACGCGCACCAGGGGAGCGCCCGATGTGGTACGTTAAATACCATGGCAAAACCAAGCGCAGGTATTGCCGACAGGATCATGTCCTGCATTAGCGCCAAAATGAAATCGATCACGCCCATCCGCGCAGCCCCCATAAGGTCATCGACATGACTACGCCAATGCAGGTCGCCAGCGTCAGCAGACTGGCAATAGCCCAGCGAGCGAGCCCAGTATTAATGTGTCCCTTAAACATATCCGCGACGGAGTTGATCAACGGAAAACCCGGAACCAACAGCAGCACGCTGGCGGCCATGGCGATGGTTGGAGTGTGGTTAAACGTCGGCAACGTCAGCAGCAGACCAGAAATCGAGGTTGCCACAAACGCAGTAATGCAGAAGTTGATTTGCGGGTGCAAATGCCGGGACGCCAGAATCTGGCGAATATACATTGCCACCATACTGGCGAAAAAGGTGATCACCGCGCCATCCCATCCGCCATTATTGAGTTTACAAAAGCAGGCACAGGACAAGCCGACCATAAAGGCGACCAACCATCTTGGATAGCGCAGCGGCTTAATCTGGCTAAAGCGTTTCTCAACGCCTTTAACATCCAGCAGTTTGTGTTCCGCCAGAATAACGATGTGCTGCACCTCCGTCACGACGTGCATGTTAATTCCGCGATCCTGATTTTTTCGCGTTGAAGTCAGGCACTGCCCGTCTTTAATGGTGGTCAGGACGATGGCGTTAGAGGAGATAGCGCTTTCTACGCTATCCATGCCAAGCGCCAGCCCGAGGCGGGTGGATAGCTCGTCAACCAGCGCACTTTCTGCCCCATGCTGCAGTAAAAAAAGACCGCATTGAATACATAACCGTGTAACCGTTCGCTGTGACGACTGCTCTGTTTGCATGACTCGCTCTGACTGAAAAGGATCTCTTTGCGTGGCGGATGTCTTCTTTTTATCATGAAGCATGATCCTGTTGGCTCTGGCTAAGATCAATCTTTGCGTCGAAAAAAGATGCAGATTGTACGTCTGATGCGTTTGCATACCTCACTTGCTTATCAATAAAGACAGCGCTTATGAAAATGTAGTGCTATTTATCAGGATGGAAAATACGTAAGCAACGCTAACGATCTATTGTAGTTCTTTTAATTGTACAAAGAGTGTATTTATGAGTAATTATTGGCATGATGGTTCAATAGTTTGATGCTACTGGGATTGTAGCGGTGTAACTTTATTTATAAATAAAAGCCAAGGATAAACAATTCACCTCGTCTATTGTTTAGGGTTTCCTGTTAATTAATGTTTTTAATTTATCAGGGGATTTTTAATACGTGCGAATACGGACTGGTGAATGTGGAGGAGATATGTTGCCAGGACGCTGCAAAAACGCAATTATTATTAGTAAATTACCGATCGTACAAACCGGACTTAAAGGTGTAATGCAGGGGCAGTTCGCTGATTATGAACTTACCTACTGCCGCTCCGTCGAAGAACTGACGTTGCTGCAGCTGCGTTGTGCCGATTTGGTGATTGCTGACTTATCCGGAGACTGTAATCATCCACGTTCAGTCTGCGAACAGTATTATTCTTTATTATCTCAATACCGCGATATTCACTGGGTATTTCTCGTTTCTCGTGTTTTTTATCCGCTGGCCATTGAATTGCTGATGTGCCCTGTCAGTTCGCTGTTATCTGATGCCGAGACGATTGAAAGTTTGGTGAATGTTATTCACGCAGGAAATAGCCGTGCCGAGAGAATTAGCAAGTCGCTGCTCTCTCCGCCCGTGATGCCAGAATTAGCAGACCATAGCGCCCGCTCAATTGTACTTACCCTCTCGGAGAGGAAAGTGCTGAGACTCCTGGGAAAAGGTTGGGGAATTAATCAGATTGCGACATTGCTGAAGAAAAGCAATAAAACGATTAGCGCCCAAAAGAACAGTGCTATGCGCCGCTTGTCGATACATAGCAATGCAGAAATGTACGCCTGGATAAACAGTTCTCAAGGATCGCGAGAATTGAATTTACCTTCAGTTTATGGAGAAACCACGGAATGGAAAGCCGAAGCATCAAAAGAAACGTTGCGCTGGTAGAGAAGTGCGCGATGAGTAGCGTCGGTATTAAGAGCCTGTTTAATACCATGCCGGATAATCAATACGAACTTCATATCTTTTCGAGCCAGCCTGCATTTAGTCAGGTGATGTTAAAAACGTCGTTTTCGGCGGTTATTTTCTCCCTCTCTGCAATCAGAACCGATCGCAGGGCCGGGTTAGCTTATCTGACGGAATTGGCGGTAAATTTTCCGCGTATTCGCCGGGTGGTGATTGCTGATGATGACGCTGAAGCGCGATTAATCGGCTCTTTGTCGCCGTTGCCGTTAGATGGCGTTGTGAGCAAATCTTCTTCATTAACGGTACTGCAGGACGCGTTATTTACGGTATTGAACGGTCCCAACCGGGGAACCGAAGGTTCTAAAAACCATTGGTATATCAATCAAAGCCGTATGCTCAGTCCAACAGAACGAGAAATACTGCGCTTTATGTCGAATGGCTATTCAATGCCGCAGATCGCTGCTCAGTTAGAGCGGAATATTAAAACCATTCGGGCACATAAATTTAATGTGATGTCCAAGCTGGGCGTGAGCTCAGATGCCGGACTGCTGGATGCTGCAGATATCCTGCTGTACCTGCGTGCAGGTGAACCTGCACCTTTTCTACAGGCGGCTTCTTAACGGGTAATGTTAGATCGTTTCGTGCCGGGTTTCGTTATCGGCACGGAACGTGAATCATCCCTGACACACATCCACCCAGGTGGCGGAAGTCAGCTCAGCCATCCTTTCTGGCGTGATACGAACGGCGCTGTGGATGGCGCCTGCGGCGGGAAGCACTTCAGCGTAATGCTTCAACGAAACGTCGCAGTACACTGAAATCGGCGTTTCCAGTCCGAAAGGGCAAACGCCGCCAACAGGATGGCCCGTCGCGTTCACCACTTCATCGCTACTCAACATCCGGGCTTTGGCACCGAAAGTGCTCTTTAGCTTTTTGTTATCCAGTCGGGCATCACCTTTGGCGACGACCAGAATAATGTCGTTCTTGACCTTCAGAGAAAGCGTTTTCGCGATCTGGCCAGGTTCGACGTTATGGGCTTTCGCTGCCAGATCGACGGTAGCTGTGCTCTGATCTAATTCGATAATCTCAATATCTGGTGCATATTGCGCTAAAAATTGGCGTACTGATTGCAAACTCATTCTTCTCTCCAAATCGCCTACAGGTAGCTCCATACAGCAGAAAACCGCATGGCGTAATTTGTCATAGGGGCAAGCTCGCTGTAAATATTTTAATGTAACAACATGGCAACATTGGCAGTTTTTCGATCGTCTTCACAATCAAAGAAACCGGTTACAGTAACCGGTTGCAGAATGCTCAAATGGCGATTAATACTGAAGTTGTCACTTCCTATGTATTACATAATAAGAGCCATCTATGAAACTGAACTCAAAATGCAGTAGCGCTGGCGTTCCTCCCGGCACGGTTGCGAAAAGCAGTAATGGGCTTTACGTGGTGGTGTTGATACCAGCACGGTTGCAGGGTTTTGCACAACGGGAGAACGGCTATGTCTACTAATCATGCTGTGTTTAATGTGATTTTCCGCTTCGTTGAAAATTACGTCAGCCCTGTTGCCGGGCGCATCTCTTCACAACGTCATGTGA
>NZ_JAHLRC010000209.1:0-3847 GCF_018919545.1 Citrobacter sp. S46_ASV_140 | reverse complement strand
GGATAAAGAAGACGGCCCAGGCGAAGTTAAGTTTTGTCCAAACCGGCTGTGGCAAGCTCAGCTCTTTACCTAACATGCGCTGAATCAGCGGCTTTTTCATTACCCATTGGCTAACCAGCAGCGCACCGGCAAACAGCCCGTAAATCACCGTTACTTTCCACTTAATGAATTCATCATTGTGGAAGAAGATGGTCAGGCCACCGAACACGGCTACCAGAACAAAAGTGATCAATGCCATCTTCTCGACCTTGCGATAGCGGACCCAGCTGTAAATCAAAACCACAGCCGTCGCAACAATCAGCGCCGAGGTCGCCGCGTAGATGTCATAGAGCTTATAAAAAGCAAAAAAGACAACCAGCGGTAAAAAATCAAGAAACTGCTTCATTCTTCGATTCCGTCATCAAAAGCACCGGGTACAAGCCCGGAATGCGTTCAGGGTTTATTGGCGAATTAGCATGTACAGGCGGAACAAATAGATCAGCAATACGGCGGAGATCATATTGCTCAGCGTATTCGCCAATACCGCGCCTACATTTGGCGTAAGTACCGCAAAACTTGGCGCAAAAAGCAACAACAACGTTTTTGCCAGCAGCCAACCGATCACTGCTGGTGCAACCAGGCGCATATTCGACCACGCCAGACGCATACTGTTGCGCATCGCGGCAAAGACACCCATTTTGTCCTGTACTAACATCACCGGTGCAAGTGCCAGCAGGATAGCCAGCAGAATACCGGGTACCACCACCAGCATAATACCGATTTGCACCAGCAGAGTAGTCAGAAAAATCAGAATAAACAGCTTCGGCAAAACCGGCGCGCTGGCACCGATGGCGCGTAACGCGCTGACCCGATGACCGGCTGAAATCAGCTGAATCATCAGGATAATACCTCCGGCGAGGATGGCATTACCTATCAGACCGGAAAACGTCGACGCCGCGGAAGCGCGTAGCAAAATTTGCTGTTGCTCCGGGGTCATGTTTTGCACCAGATCGAACAATCCCACGCTGCTGGTTAACTGATCGCCTTCACTGAGTTGCGCAATTTGTGCGTCGGTGGGAGAAAAGGCATGCCCTAACACCACTGTGATAAACGCGCACAACAACGATACCAGCAAGATGGTAATGAATTGATTACGGAAAAAGTTTCCCGTGTCACGGTAAACGGATTTCGCCGTGATAGACATGCACTCTCCTTGAGTTTTGCAGGTGTTCATTTGTGGGCAATTGTACCCTGGATAACTCTACAGTGGCAGCATCGCGCGGTGTATGGAAAAGCATATCTTTGTAAAGCCCCGGTAATTTTTGACTATGACTTCAGCGTCATGCAAGAACGTTGGTTGTTCTCTGCGCATCACGAACAAATAACCATCGCTATTCTGCAACGGAGGTCAGGTACTTGCGTGGCGAAAATATATCGAAATTGATCTGAATTAGGTTAACCAGGATTTTGAATGCAAGTTCTAACTTAATCTGGATCAATAAATGTTAAATTATCAAAGTCAATGTGATCCAGGTTAGATCACTTATTACTCCAATGTGGGTATATTCGTTCCGCTTTTATAACCATAACGACGGAGCGGACATGAAAAAATTAACAGTTGCAGCAGTGGCATTAACAACTCTTCTCTCTGGTAACGTATTTGCGCATGAGGCCGGAGAATTCTTTATTCGTGCAGGTTCTGCCACCGTCAGACCGACGGAAGGCGCGGGTGGTACGCTGGGAAGCCTGGGTGGCTTTGATGTCAGCAATAACACGCAGTTGGGTCTGACATTTACCTACATGGCAACCGACAATATCGGTGTTGAATTACTGGCAGCCACGCCGTTCCGCCATAAAATTGGCACTGCCACAACAGGTGATATTGCGACCGTTCACCATTTACCACCGACCTTAATGGCACAGTGGTATTTCGGCGATTCCAGCAGCAAACTGCGTCCTTACGTTGGTGTCGGTGTGAACTACACCACCTTCTTTGACGAAGGCTTTAACAATAACGGCAAAGAAACCGGTTTATCTGACCTGAGCCTGAAAGACTCCTGGGGCGCAGCAGGGCAAGTGGGTATGGACTATCTGATTAACCGCGACTGGCTGATTAACATGTCAGTCTGGTACATGGATATCGACACCACCGCGAGCTACAAACTGGCTGGCGCGCAGCAGCATGACAGCGTCCGCCTCGATCCGTGGGTGTTTATGTTCTCCGCGGGTTATCGCTTCTAAGTCCGTGATTAACATACTGAAAAGCTGATCGTTCCACGGTCAGCTTTTTTATTACCAGTTTATTTCTACCTGCCTTTCTCCCCGTCGATGTAATGCTACTCTTTAAGCAAACTGGCTTTGAGGGCATTGACGATGATGTTGACTCGCCACCTGCTACAACAAAAAATCACACTTTTGGAACCATTCACCGGAGATGAAACGGCAGAGTTCGCCGTGAGTGCCGCGCGTGACTTATTGAATTTTATGGATAAAATTGAATCGCTGGAGAAACGCATTGCGACTCCGGTTAAACTACCTTATTGCAGCGCCAGTCCTGTTTGTGAGATCGAAGCGGGCTATGCCGCAGGCGTGAGCGATTGTCGTGAGGCCATTCGTCGGGCGGGGTATCCGATTGAGGGTGATGATTAGTTTGCATTTATGTTAACAAAAATGTGCTTTTATTGTATAAGTCTGTAACTTTAGCGCACACAACGGCGGGCTTCTAAGGCATCAGCTTAGGGACGGTTAACATTCTCAATCAACATACAGCGCAGTTATGCAACGACATAAACGGGTAACCGGTTTGGCAATATGTTAACTATCAGGGTGAACTCGTGAAGATTGTGCAGGACAAGCTCAGAAACAGGCAGGCACTGCTGGTATCAGGGCTCATTACGTTGATATTTACGTCGTTGTTTCTGTTTATAATTTATGAGCAGCGGATGGCTGCAGTCAGTGACGGTGTTAACCGCATGCAAGCGCGCATGATGGACATTTTTAACGATAATGAGCTGATCGCCGATGCGATTGGTGAGCGCTATCACCATATTAAATCGGGTGAGCAATGTGGCGATATTTCACAATTTGTTCCCCGTAATGAGAATGAATGGGGAATTAACGCCGACCCAAAGCGTCTGCATTCGGTAACGGGGACAATTATTGCCCAGCAAGCCAGCCACAACGCGCTGTGTATGTATACGGCGGCGGAGTTTATTCGCGGTATGGTTAATGAGCTAAATCCGGGCAGCTTCGATGCACATCGTTATATTATCGCCAAAAATTCAGATTATTTTTACTGGTTTATGGCTTCCGATTCGCGCAACTTCAGTTTCTCAAATTCTGAAATGGCGCGGGATCTCACCAACTTTTTCTATCCGCCGGTCGATTTCTATACCCGACTGTTGCAAAAAAACGTCAAAAACAAAGCCCTTAGTTCAACGAACTTCTATACCGATAAAATTACCGGTGAAAAAGCTTACAGCGTGGTGAGCTATATCTACGATCTGTCTGGCAAAGAGATATCAGACCAAATCGTGGCCTATCTGGTTTATGACCATTCAAAGCCCGAATTGCAGGAAGCGTTGGCTCAAGCATTTGACTACCAGCTCCCACCTGAGCTGAATGTGGAATTGGTAAATTTGACCAACAATGAAAGTCTCTGTTTATCCGGTAAATGTACAGGTCAATCCCGTTTTTTAGTGCGCAATTTTTCGGAGAAATATGCGCTGCACTATTCGCTTTCATTAGGCCGTTTTATGACGCGCGATACCCATGCCGGGATCGTGATCCTGCTGGCACCGTTCTTTTTCATCATGATTAGTTTCTCGCTAAAATCATGGCTGAACGAAAGCGACCTGAAGGTTTATAT
>NZ_JAHLRC010000208.1:0-3848 GCF_018919545.1 Citrobacter sp. S46_ASV_140 | reverse complement strand
GCTGTATCTGGATGCTGGAACGTCGTTGTTTGAAGTGGCGAAAGCGGTCGCCGCCAGCCACTGTTTCAATCTGACGGTAGTAACCAACGATTTTTCCATCAGCCACTATCTGATGGATATGCCGCACATAACGCTCTATCACACCGGTGGTCTGGTGGATCAGCGTAACCGCTCATGCCTTGGAAAAAGCGCCGCCAGTTTTCTGCGCACCATTAATATTGACGTGGCGTTTCTGAGCTCCTCATCGTGGGATACCGAACGCGGCATGTCGACGCCGAGCGAAGGGAAAGCCTCGGTTAAAGAAGCGGTACTCACCGTTTCCCGGCGTCGGGTGCTGGTCTGCGACAGCAGTAAGTTTGGCAAATACGGCATGTTCCATATCTGTGGGCTGGAACAGTTAACCGACATTATTTCTGATAACCGGTTACCGGAAAACGCCCAGCAAACTATTTCCAGCCAGGGCGTTAAGCTGCATCTGGTTGATAACCGGGAGGGTGCGCGCCATGCTGAAGTTAGCGGCTAACCTCGACTGGTTGTTTACAGATTTACCGATAGCGGCGCGATTTGCGGCGGCGCAGGCGGCTGGTTTTCGCGGCGTTGAAGGGCTATTTCTCTGGCAGCACCCGCTGGCGCATTTGCACGCTGCACAGCGGGAAACATCCCTGCCGGTGGTGCTGATGAACGCACCGGCGGGTAACTGGGCACAAGGTGAGCGGGGACTGGCCGCACAGCCCGGTCGAGACCAGGAATTTCACCATAGCCTGAACGTGGCGCGTGATTACGCCACGGCGCTGGGCTGTCGTCGGGTTCACGTTATGGCCGGTTCGCGCTGCGACGATCTGACGCTTCACGCTCAGCGCACTCTCCTGGCCAACCGGCTGCGTATCGCCTGCGATATGATGGCTGAAGCGGAAATCGATGTGCTGATTGAACCGTTAAATTCGCAGGATATGCCCGGTTATTTTATTGACAGCTTTCCGTTGGCCGAATCTATTATTCAAGAGGTTGGCAAGAAAAATATCGGTTTACAGTTTGATATTTACCACTGTCAGAAAATTCATGGCAATGTGGCAAAAAATATTGAACGCTACTTCACCTTAATTAAACATTTTCAAATTGCTTCTGTCCCCTATCGCCATGAACCGGGAACAGGTGAATTAAATGAAACATGGCTATTCGATTTTATTAGAAAAATGAATTACCAGGGCTGGATTGGCTGTGAATATCAACCATCAACATCAGGGCCCGACTCATTAAACTGGATAACGCCTTACCTATAATTTAAATATCTCTGTACCGGAGGAAAATATGTCGGATACTGTTATTATTTCGCTGGCACCCGTTGCCGCGGATTGCCCCAGAGTTATACCCGCAGAACTGGCGCAGGAAATACTCGCCAGCGTAGAGCATGGCGCGTCCATCGTGCATTTACACGTTCGCGATAAACAGGGTCGCCTGACGCCGGATACCACCGATTTTCAGGCGACCATTGATAGCGTCATGCGCCATTCAGACCTGATTATTCAGGCATCTACCGGCGGCGTCTCTTCAATGTCCATCGCCGAACGCTGCGCGCCACTCTCCTGCCCCGGCGTAGAGATGGCTTCGCTGAACGTCGGTTCCGTCAACCTCGGAGATGCGGTGTACTTTAATCCCGGTCCGGACGTGGAATATTGCTCCCGGCAAATTGTCGAGCGCAATATTATTCCCGAGTTTGAAGTTTTTGAAATTGGCATGATTAATAACATCCTGAACCTTGAAGATAAAATAAAATTCCAAAAACCCATGCTCTTTAATATCGTCCTCGGCCATCGCGGCAGTACGCCAGCAACCATTGACGCTTTAATTGCTCTGCGTAGCATGATCCCGCGCGATGCCTTATGGGGTATTACTCATTTTGGCAGAAAGAACTTCGATATTATTGCCGCCGCCGTCGGCATGGGGGCCAGTGAAGTACGAATCGGCTTTGAGGATAGCTATTATTTAAGCGCTGAAGAAAAAGCACAGCATAATTACCAGCAGGTTGCCAAACTCGCCACGCTCATTCGCAGCATGGATAAAAAAGTCGCCACGCCAGAAATTGCGCGGCACATGTTATCTATTCCATCCCGGCAGCAATAACAACAGCAAGGACATTTCAACATGACTATGACCACTGTTATTCACAAAACCGGACTCGGCGTCAGCGTTGCGGGCGCGGCGCTGGCGATTATCGGTGCGCTAATCCAGTCCGCGGCGCTCTGGCAGCCCGGGCTGGTGATGTTCACCGCCGGATTCGCCGCCGGTGCAGGCTACTGGCCGGGTCTACGCAGCTATCAATTTACGCTATGGATCATCGCCGGATTTGTCGCCGCCATGACCTGGTCTACGGATCTGATCGTCTGGGGCGGTTTCAATATCACCCATAAATGGATCGTATTCCTCGTCATTCAGGCCACCATGTTTAGCATGGGCACTAAGCTAACGATCCAGGATTTTATTGACGTCGCCAAAATGCCGTGGGCGGTGTTTATTGGCACCTTCTGCCACTTCGTCATCATGCCTCTGCTCGGCCTGAGCATTACGCTTATCTTTAACTTTCCGCCTGAGGTGGCGGTCGGGATTCTGCTGATTGGCGCCTGCCCAAGCGGACTCTCCTCTACCGTCATGGTCTATATCGCGAACGCCAACCTGGCGCTGGCGGTCTCGATCGCCGCAGTCTCAACGCTGGCGGCGACGGTGATGACGCCGCTGTGGGTTAATCTGCTGGCGGGGTCGATGATCGATATCCAGCTCACCGCAATGGTAATGGATGTGGTGAAAATCGTATTGATCCCCATCGGCGCGGCAATTCTGCATGACTATCTGAAAACCTATGCGGGCGTGCGCGGACGCCGTGTCGTCCAGATGCTGGCCGGGATCGGCGCTCTTTGGCTGCTGTATATGATTGCTGGCGGCTGGGACGCGCTGTTTGGTCACGCTAGCGCCGACGCGCAAATGTACGCGGTGGTGCTCAACTTCGTGGCAGGCGGTCTCGTCTGGGCATTGTTCTACAACTGGCTGTATGGCCGCGTGGCGGGCGTGAAGAAAATCATGCCGACCATCTCAATGATGGGGATCATTTTCTTTACGACCACCGCAGCCGCAGCCGGGCGCGAGAACCTGGTGCAGGTCGGCTTCCTGCTCTGCTTCGCCATGTTGATGCATAACCTCGGCGGCTTCCTGATTGGCTATCTGATGAGCCGCTGGATCTTCCGCATGGACGTACAGTCTGCCCGCACCGTAGCCTTTGAAGTCGGCCTGCAAAACGGCGGCATGGCGTCCGGGCTTGCCGCAGCGATGGGCAAACTGGCAACGGTTGGCCTGGCCTCGGCGGTGATGACTCCGCTTGGCAACGTCAGCGGCTCGCTGCTCGCGAACTACTGGCGCAAGAAAGACGCCAGACAGGCGCAGGCCGCCGCAGCCAAAGATCCCGTTCAACCCGCTTGCGAAAATCTGTCAAAAGGATAATCACGATGACAACTCTCACTCTGGGGCATGCCCTGCGCGCCGTGGCCTTTGCGCTCGACCTCGCCGAAACATGTTACGCAAAACGCCCGTTAAGCGTGGCCGTATGCGATGTCAATGGCGAACTACTCAGCTTTGCGCGGATGGATAACGCCAAACTGTTAACCATCGAGTTAACCCAGCGCAAAGCACGCACCAGTAGCCGCCTGGGCTGTACCACGCAGGCATTTTTACAGCGCCTGCAGAAAGAGCAACTGGATATTGGTTATTTTGCCGACCCGCTGTTTACGGCACTGCCGGGCGGGATCCCGATTCTGCACCAAGGAAAATGCCTTGGGGCCGTCGCGGTAGGCGGTTTATCC
>NZ_JAHLRC010000207.1:0-3852 GCF_018919545.1 Citrobacter sp. S46_ASV_140 | reverse complement strand
CTTCAATACTGCCTACTTTCGGGTCTTTGCCCAAAAGTGCTCGAGTTGCCTGTTTAATGCTACTCAGCGTGAATAACTTATTGGAAAGCATACTGATACTGGATTTTTCAAGCTCTGTAAGGCCAATAAATGGTTCTATTGTCATTGCCAGATAACGCGCCAAATTTGAGCTTACATCACGGTGATCATAAAGAGCTGAAAGCGATGGGCTAGGGCGAATCGCGTATTTATTTAGGTCAGCAAACATCTGTTGACTACGTCTTAACCCTTCGTCGACAAAAAACAGCACAGGGATGTTGTCTTGGCCGAGTTCCGGACGCTCAGCTAAAGCGTCTTCAATTGCTTTACGACGATGTTGCCCATCATTAATGAGGATTTGGGCATCCATCGGAACTCGGAGCGTTCCTAGATTATTTGAGTTTTCGTACTCATCAAACTGAACGTCAACGGCAATAGATGCTGTCAATGCAGAGAAGACATAATCTTTCGGATTCTCCAGTAGATACCTGACCATCTCAGGTATTCTAGATTTGTTCAGGATGCGTTGAGCACGCAGCTCTGGTGGAACATCGGTTTCATCAAAGCTGAAAATTTTGGGTATGATGCGCATAGGACAGGTTGCAATGTAAAATGGCCTGCCTGCTTGTACTCCGCGTACAGCGGGGAAAGAATAGCAGTAATCAGCGTCGAAGTTCGCCATGGCGGATTCCCTGTTGTTCGGTTAGAGCTCTTACGTGTTATTTTACGTAAAAGCATTCTATTTATAAATGCTTTCTCTTCCTAAAGCATAATCTGACAAAGTGTCTGAGCACTTTTTAGTTGTATTACGTCTTTTTTTACGTAACTACATCTGGGTACGAAACTTACGTATCAACTTACCGCGATTTATAAACTCTCCTCCCTTATAGTATCTTTGTGGCCAGATAACCTCTGGTGGGATGCCAATTGCCTTAGCAATGATGATTTCACCTTTAGGCCATGGTCTCTCCAGAGCATTACCCAATGTGGACGAACTCAATCCTACCTCTCTGGACAGTGCTGCCAGTGACATTCCTTTTTTATGCAATGCCGCGATGATGTCGGCCTTGTGCCAATTTGTGGTCATTCCACTTCCCCTCCGTTTAAGTAACATTATGTATGCTACGTAATTCGTAGTCTTTTTCGAGCAATAAAATTACGTTTTTCGTAGTTTTGGAAAGGAGATCTAACTTTGCTGAAATCGGTATGTAAAAAGATGATATAACCAATAACTACGTTTTACGTAGTATCTGAAAAGCTCAATAGCTACGATTATCGTAGTTATGAATGATACTACTATGCACAATCGAACCTTTAGTAAGCGGCTTAAAGAAGCGCGCCTTGCTAAGAGGTTGTCACAAAAACAGCTTGGTATTCTTGCTGGGATCGATGAATTCGTTGCCAGCCCACGTATCAATCGGTACGAGAAAGGGGTTCACCAGGCAAATATTGAAATAGTTCAACAACTTGCTGATGTACTTGAGTTACCTCTAGCCTATTTTTACGCCGATGATGATGATTTGGCCTTATTGATAAGAAATTGGTATACAGCTGATGTTGTAAGGAGGGAGGAAGCGCTTAATCTTCTTCTTTCCAATTAGGGAGCTCCTACGTTTGTGGATATCCCTTTTTATTGGCAACCAAAGCAGTATGGTATTGATTTAGTGTTTTATACAGGCATAGATTTTGACTATAATTCAGCCGTTTTTAAAAAAAGGTAGTTATTTATAAATTGATAATAGCTATATTAAGGGGCAGGGATGTTAAAAGGAATTGTTACCACATTGCAGGTTCTGGTTGGTGTTTACTTTATGGGGAATATCGCACGGCAAAATCCTAAATTTAAAGCCTTCATTGTGGTATTGGAAGATAGATATGGGAATCTTAATAATAAAATTAAAGATGCACGCCTAACGGAAGGTATTATATTTTTACAACTCATATATGGCTTTGTTGCAATAATATCTGCCATCATGTTTTTCTTAATGGCTTATGTAGTGCCAGAAAAAGAAAATGTGAAGTTTTTGTTTTCTATGGGATTTGTCTTTGGGTTTATTGGTTGGGCTTCGGTTTCATGGTGTATGCAGCACCGAAAAGCAATCTCAGAAAACGCTTGGATTTTTCTCTTAATGGTGGTTTCTCCTTTTGCGCTGGCATTACTTGAGAAACAGTCTGGCATTTCTTTGATAAGGTATACTTTGGAACCTTTGTTTCATCTTTTTAAGACGATGGGATTTCATGTCGATATTCCGACAGGCATCTGGAGTCAGGCCGGTATATTAAGCTGCGTGTTATTGTTTGTAGTGTTAATGCAATATATCTTTAGCTGGATTCTATCTATTCCCGTGTTATTAATAACAATATTTATTGTTATTTCAATGATATTTTTTGCAAGATTAGTTAATCTGATAGCCCCTGAAAAATCCTTTCCTGGGTTTATGATAATATTGTTTATATTACTAACAGTAGTACAAAACTATCTACTGTGAAAAGGTTTCACTGGTTTACGGCTTTACACGCTTGCTCATGTCGTCATCTAATTACCGTGATGACGAAGCTACTTGTTACTTTGAGGAAAAAGGCGCCCTTCGGCGCCTCAATGACAATAACACTCTCACCCCTTCAGCGCTTTCCCCGCAATCACCCCGATAAACTCCAGCACCTGCTTTTGCTTACGCGCGGAGAGCTTTTCCACGGCGCGCAGGGATTTCATCAGTTCTGACTCTTCGGGTTCGGGCGTGCGGGTGGTTAACACAATGCAGCCTTGCATGACGCGCACATCGACGCGGGTGCCGGTGTCGAATCCTGCGGCTTTAAGCCACTGGCCCTTCATCACGATGGACGGAAACTGGACATACTTCACCGGCAAACGGCTGTAATCAGGATAACCGCTCGCATAACCCACCTTCAGGCAACGGTTATCTGCGACGTACACTTCTGGATCAAATGAAACTGCAATACAATGCGTATCAGTCATGGTGACTATTCTCCGATGATAGTTACTGCGATTAGCGATGCGGAGGTGTTGGCGCACCTTCGCATCGCGCTAATAAAACCCCTGTAAATTACCCCAGTAATTGGCGGGAAGTCCAGATGTAAATAACATGAAATAAGCGCGATTAGCACGCTTTCGGAATAAATAGAAATCCTCTCTATCCCTATAAACATAGTATTATTCATCGTATAAATTCATTCATATCCCATCCTCATGATACCTGCCATTTCCAGAAAATAACGCCCATCTGTATCAGACCAAAATGTGAACTAAATCACTGAATCAAATAGCAAACTCTGAAACAACGCCGTTTTGTACACTTTGCTTTACACTTTTAGTGATGTGAATCACAAATATAAACCCGTGAAGTGATCCGACTCTCACAAAATGGGGTGTACTCATTCAGCAATACAGTATGAGCACAGACTGGAAAGTTAAGTTTTCAGTATTTCCCCTCTCCACGGGGGCACCATCGCAAATGGCAAATCAACACGCAAAAAAAAACTTGTTGAATATGAAAGGGTAAAAAAATGACGTGTGATTTGCATCACCTACATTTACAGCTTTTTAAATTATTGCCAGTGATTAATGTTGACCAGGCTATTTCCATAATCAATTAAATCTTGCATAGTGCCTCCACATTATTTCTCCCCCTGACTCAGGAGGCGAATAGTTATATTTCATCAGACTTTATTGATGAACCAGGTATGCTTTACTTCACATTAATACGTACATGACCACTGTTACTGGAGAAACAAAATGAATTATCCGGCAGAACCCTTCCGTATTAAAAGCGTTGAAACTGTATCTATGATCCCGCGTGATGAACGCCTTAAGAA
>NZ_JAHLRC010000206.1:0-3875 GCF_018919545.1 Citrobacter sp. S46_ASV_140 | reverse complement strand
ACTGGTATCTCCCAGGACACTGGAAAAACGCGATGAAGAGAAAATACACAGTTTGGGAGGCCCGGACAGTGCAGGCCAGCGCGTATAACTGACGATGCCGGAAACCATAGCGCGTACAGATTTTGCTTCTTCCGTAACGCTTTGGGCGTACAGCGGTAATCCGGTCAGGAGCAGTGCCAGTAGAAGTATGAGTCGGTAAGAATAGCTCATGAATAGTTACCTACCAGCGTTTGCCGTAAAACGTCGAAATACATTCAAGATTATTTAGGACAAAATAACATTATTTTCCTAAGCCGTCATTAAGCCAGGTTGAAAGCTATTAGTAATTTAAGTTAAGTCTTAGTGATTTATAAAATATAAGCTATTGTTTAATTTAATCTTATTGAGGCAGCACCTTCATTTGCTCCTTTTTGCCAGGCACTGTGTAACTGGTCAATATTTTCGACCGTATCACAACTTGGGGGAAAGGTTTTCCCGGTCAAACCTCTGGCGTAAACAAAATCCGGCTGGCAGATTTTACGTTGTCCCTCGGCATAACCCTTAAGATATTCCGTACGATCGACTTCGGGGTCATTGTAGTTGTCGGCAAGAGTTTCATTATCTTTAACGGCATACCCCGAAATGGCATCTTGTATTCCGGCGTCGTACCAGGCGGTTCCCGTCCATGTGGGGGCGTGGGTATAAGGATCTATCTGACATCCGCTAAGAAGTAATAGAAATAGGGTGCTGATGAGTTGCTTCATTGCCTGTACTCCCTCGTTTTTTTAAGCATAGTGGATCTCAATATCGGATGATGTAAATTTTAATGTACACAATAGAGGGCGTGTTTTGTCATTAAATTGCATGCTGTAAATTAAAATTTACGGTTTGTGGATTGAAATCTTTACCTGTTGTGTTATCGTTATCACCTCCTCGCTGAGGATCAACTATCGCAAACGAGCTAAACAGGATCACCATCATGCAAAAAGACGCGCTGAACAACGTACATATTACTGACGAACAGGTTCTGATGACTCCGGAGCAGCTGAAAGCTGAATTCCCGCTGAGCCAGGCGCAAGAAGCGCAAATCTCCCAGTCACGCAAAACCATTTCAGATATTATCTCTGGTCGCGATCCGCGCCTGCTGGTGGTATGTGGCCCGTGTTCCATTCACGATCCTGAAATGGCTATTGAGTACGCTCGTCGGTTTAAAGCCCTTGCCGCAGAGGTCAGCGATAGCCTCTACCTGGTGATGCGCGTCTATTTTGAAAAACCCCGTACCACCGTCGGCTGGAAAGGGTTAATTAACGATCCTCATATGGATGGCTCTTTTGATGTTGAAGCCGGCCTGAAAATTGCGCGTCAGCTGCTGCTTGAACTGGTGAATATGGGACTACCGCTGGCAACTGAAGCGCTGGATCCCAATAGCCCGCAATACCTGGGCGATCTGTTTAGCTGGTCTGCAATCGGTGCGCGTACCACGGAATCGCAGACTCACCGCGAAATGGCTTCCGGTCTTTCGATGCCGGTCGGCTTTAAGAACGGTACTGACGGTAGCCTGGCGACCGCCATTAACGCGATGCGCGCGGCGGCACAGTCGCACCGCTTTGTTGGTATTAACCAGGCTGGACAGGTTGCACTGCTGCAAACTCAGGGTAACCCGGACGGTCACGTGATCCTGCGCGGTGGTAAAGCGCCGAACTACAGCCCGGCAGATGTCGCCCAGTGCGAAAAAGAGATGGAGCAGGCGGGACTACGACCTTCTCTGATGGTAGATTGCAGTCATGGTAACTCCAATAAAGATTACCGCCGCCAGCCTGCCGTGGCTGAATCCGTGATTGCACAAATCAAAGATGGCAATCGCTCGATCATTGGCTTGATGATTGAAAGTAATATTCACGAAGGTAACCAGTCTTCTGAACAGCCGCGTAGCGAAATGAAATACGGCGTGTCTGTAACTGATGCCTGCATTAGCTGGGAAATGACGGATGCGCTACTGCGTGAAATTAGCCAGGATTTAAACGGCCAGCTGTCGGCGCGTGTAGCATAAGAGGTTGGTTATGGTTGCTGAATTGACCGCATTACGCGATCAAATTGATGAAGTCGACAAGGCGCTGCTGCGTTTACTGGCACGTCGCCTGGAGCTGGTGGCCGAAGTCGGTGAAGTAAAAAGCCGCTTTGGGCTGCCTATCTACGTGCCGGAACGGGAAGCCTCTATGCTGGCCTCCCGCCGGGCGGAAGCGGAAGCCCTTGGCGTGCCGCCGGACCTGATTGAAGATGTGCTGCGCCGGGTTATGCGCGAGTCTTACTCCAGTGAGAACGACAAAGGATTTAAAACGCTTTGTCCTTCTCTGCGACCGGTGGTGATTGTCGGCGGCGGCGGTCAGATGGGACGTCTGTTCGAAAAAATGCTCACCCTGTCAGGTTATCAGGTACGGATCCTGGAACAGCAGGACTGGGATCGTGCGCCGGAGATGGTCTCTGATGCTGGCATGGTGATCGTCAGCGTGCCGATCCACGTCACTGAGCAGGTGATCGCCAAATTACCGCGTCTGCCGTCCGACTGCATCCTGGTGGATCTGGCTTCGGTGAAAAATGGTCCTTTGCAGGCGATGCTGGCGGCGCACGACGGCCCGGTGGTGGGATTACACCCCATGTTTGGCCCGGACAGCGGCAGTCTGGCAAAGCAGGTTGTCGTCTGGTGTGACGGACGTCAGCCGGAAGCTTATCAGTGGTTTCTGGAACAGATTCAGGTGTGGGGGGCGCGACTGCATCGGATCAGTGCTGTTGAACACGACCAGAACATGGCATTTATTCAGGCATTGCGTCACTTTGCGACCTTTGCTTACGGTCTGCATTTAGCGGAAGAGAATGTTCAACTGGAGCAGTTACTGGCACTCTCTTCGCCGATTTATCGCCTTGAACTGGCGATGGTCGGGCGTCTGTTTGCCCAGGATCCGCAGCTCTATGCCGATATCATTATGTCGTCTGAGAGTAACCTTGCGCTGATCAAACGCTACTACCAACGTTTTGGTGAGGCGATCGGTTTACTGGAGCAGGGCGATAAGCAAGCGTTCATCGACAGCTTCCGTAAGGTGGAGCACTGGTTTGGTGATTATGCGAAACGCTTCCAGAACGAAAGCCGTACTTTGTTGCGCCAGGCTAACGATAGTCGCCAATAAATACGATGCTTGATGGCAACGCTGATGCGTTGTATCAGTCATACAAGGATCGGCTAAATAGAATGCCGGATAAGCGTAGCGCCATCCGGCATTGTCAAACGTTAGCTTGGATCGACCGGCACCACATTCTCACTTGGATAGCAGCCAAGTACTTTCATCGAGCGCGTAATCTCACCTAACTCCTTCAATGCTTTTTGCATCTGGGGTGATTCCAGGTTGGCCTGGATATCAAGATAAAACATTTCTTCCCACGGATTGCCGTGAATCGGGCGTGACTCCAGTTTAGTCATAATCAGATTATGGTTGCGCAGTACCAGCAGAGCTTCTACCAGCGCACCGGCTTGTTGTCCTGTCGCCATCAGCAACGTGGTTTTTGCTGGCACCTGATCGGAAACATTGATTGCCTTGCGCGCCAGTACCACGAAGCGGGTGATGTTTTGCGTCTGATTAGCTTCGATATGCTCGAGAACCTGCAAACCGTATAGTACGCCTCCGGCTTCGCTCCCCAGAGCCGCCACGCGCGGTGAGTTAGCCTGCGCAACTTTTTCCATCGCCGCCGAGGTGCTTTCGGTGTACTCAATCTTCCAGTGCGGGTAACGACTCAGGAATTTGCTGCACTGCTGGAATGGCTGCGGATGGCTATATACCGTTTCAATGGTCTCGAGATCTGTCGTGCCGGACACCAGTAGGCAGTGGTCAATCGTGATAGTCATC
>NZ_JAHLRC010000205.1:0-3912 GCF_018919545.1 Citrobacter sp. S46_ASV_140 | reverse complement strand
TCCCTATGGTGTTTAGCCCTGAATATGTGACCAAGAAGAAACCAATGATGAATAACGGGATGTATTGTTTTTTACCGATCACAATGATAGTGATAGCAAAACCTAATGCTGGAAGAATATTACCAGCGATAGCTAAGCCGTTGGTGGTCCAGGAGGGTAACAGTTTGACAAATGAGGAAATAGCATCTGGGCCATACAAACAGGCAACGAAAACAGGAACGAAGCGCATAGGGAAGGCCAACAGAATAGGATAGATAGTTGCTACCCGCTGAATCCCTTTGATATCTGCTTTTTCGGCATAGCGATCGGCCATATGAACAAATGTGGTATTAACCGTTTTACGAACGTTTTCGAGGATAACCCCTAATAAACCTATTGGGATTGCCAACGAAATCGCTATTTCAGGTTTTATCCCCGCAGTAAGAGCAATAGGTATAGCGATGCAGGAGGCCAATCCCTCATCTGCTGGCGGGTTCCCACCAGGAGCAATACTACCTATATAGATCATCTGTAATGTCGCACCGACTGATAATGCAGTCGGCATATCATCAAAGATAATTCCCATAATGGGGGCAATAGATAACGGCATGCGCATGATTGAAAAGCCATACCATACCTTCGCTTGTGATATCCAATAAACTAAACCAATCAATATTGCTGTAGAAACGCCCATAAGTTCCTCTCCTTTTTAAGGTAACTTATTCTTTATTTTTTGCAGACTGGCTGGTTCTTCTTCTGGGATAGTCTGGAAATAAACTTTAATATTCCTGTCTTCTATGACTTGTAGTTTTTCTGCATCTTCTTTATTTATTGATATCTGATTAAAGACGATTTTTCTACCAGGGATGTTTTCTATGCCGCCTACTTGCAACTCTTCAAGTTCTAATCCGCCCTGAATAGTCTTTAATGCTGAATCAATAGATTTGAAAAGGATTAAAAGTTTGCCAGTATGGAAATTTTTCTCATTCCAGCGGGTTGTCGTTTCCTCAATGGATGTCATGATTACTTCGATGCCGCTGGGGGCCGCCATTTTATAAACTTCGGCTAAAAAAGGATCATTATATAATTCGTCATCAATAACAATTATTTTATCGGCGTTACTCCTTTTCAGCCATTTGGTGATAACCTGTCCATGAATTAGGCGATAATCAATGCGGGCATGTACTATACTCATACTCTATTATCCTTTATTAAATTGATAACTTTGAACCATATCTTTACCGGCATCATGAATACATTGAACATATTCTTCGATGGTGATTTCTTTATCGGAGTCTTGTAACATATTCGCTTCAAGCAGCATGGCAAGGTTTACGCCGCTAATACAATGAATAGGGTATTCTCTGGAGAGAACCGTCGCTACATTTGATGGTGTTCCACCATATATATCGGTAAGAATAACGGTTTTAATATTGGGTCTGAGTATTTTCCTTGTTTGCTCCATTAACGTTTCTGGTGACATCCCGATGATCAGAGAAATAGCCGTTGTATTTTTCGTTTTGCCAACAATCATTTCACTACTGTTTAATAACTCTTTACCTGCGTCACCATGTGTTAATATGATGATATCATAGAGATTCAATGGTTATCTTCCTTATATATAATCCATATGTTTGATTTATATTTTGTATGTAACAGATTCCGTTCTTGAGAGTGGTTTCTGTTCTTTGAATATATATTGTTTTATGGATTTTTAAACGTTACCAAGATCACATATTGAATGTATTGACTAATATGGCTATTTCTAGCGGATACATATAACGCATAACAAAATAATATAATATTTGGTTTTTATAATTAATATTGTCATTTATATATATTCAACAATGCATCTTAATTAAGATAATATTTTATATCGATGATATAAGGTCATATTATGGAGATGAAATTGATATTTATAGTTTTGTCACCTATATGTTATGTCATCGCAAAAATTCACGTTTCAAATCCATAAAAATGGGGTATGTTTTAGCAGAGTATGCTGAAAATGCACGGTCAGCATGCCTAAATATCAATGTCTTATACTTGGTGTGACGCCAATGTCAGAATAATGTGCTAAATAACAACATCACAACAAATGCAACAACCATAACAATGAGGAACCTCAGGATGAAAATGAAGGGTAAAGCGTTACTGGCAGGATGTATTGCACTCGCATTCAGCAACATGGCATTAGCAGAAGATATTAAAATTGCTGTTGTGGGGGCGATGTCTGGCCCGGTAGCGCAGTATGGCGATCAGGAATTTACCGGCGCAGAGCAGGCAATTGCGGATATCAACGCCAAGGGCGGCGTGAAAGGTGACAAACTGGTCATGGTGAAATATGACGATGCCTGTGACCCGAAACAAGCGGTAGCGGTTGCGAACAAAGTGGTCAACGACGGGATTAAATACGTAATCGGTCACCTGTGCTCTTCTTCCACTCAGCCTGCGTCAGACATCTATGAAGACGAAGGCATTCTGATGATCACCCCAGCGGCAACGGCGCCGGAGCTGACCGCGCGCGGCTATAGCCTGGTGATGCGTACCACTGGTCTGGATTCCGATCAGGGCCCAACGGCCGCCAAATATATCGTTGAAAAAGTGAAGCCGCAGCGCATCGCGATTATTCATGATAAGCAGCAGTACGGTGAAGGCCTGGCCCGCGCGGTGCAGGATGGCCTGAAAAAGGGTAACGCCAACGTGGTGTTCTTTGACGGGATCACCGCCGGGGAAAAAGATTTTTCTACGCTGGTAGCGCGTTTGAAGAAAGAGAACATCGATTTCGTTTACTACGGCGGTTACCACCCGGAAATGGGGCAAATCCTGCGCCAGGCACGCGCCGCGGGTCTGAAAACCCAGTTTATGGGGCCAGAAGGTGTAGCGAACGTGTCGCTGTCTAACATCGCCGGTGAATCAGCAGAAGGCTTACTGGTAACGAAACCGAAGAACTACGACCAGGTTCCAGCGAACAAACCCATCGTAGATGCTATCAAAGCCAAGAAACAGGATCCGAGTGGTGCATTCGTATGGACCACCTACGCCGCGCTGCAATCTTTGCAGGCCGGTCTGAACCAGTCTGACGATCCGGCTGAAATTGCCAAGTATCTGAAAGCAAACTCAGTGGAAACTGTGATGGGGCCGCTGTCATGGGATGCGAAGGGCGACCTGAAAGGCTTCGAATTCGGCGTGTTTGACTGGCATGCTAATGGTACGGCGACCGACGCCAAGTGATTTTCCCGGCGCCTTTCGTGCCGCAGGTGTGTTGGCTGCGTTATTCAACCCCGGTCACTTACTTATGTAAGCTCCGGGGATTTTATAACTTGCCGCCTGCCTGCAACACAAAATTCTTGGGAAAATACTCGTAATACAATTGGTTGGGGGCGGTTTTCTACCGTTTCTCCCAGCCATTCTCCTGGGCCGTAAACCCTAACACCTGCATAAATGCGGCCATCACGCTGCGGTCTTCAACGCCGACGTCGGCCATCCACCACGAACTCACGTCAGGGTTTTCCCGGATCACTTCTTCGATCAAATACTGCCCGACGCCGCGACGGCGGGTGATATCGCGCACGCGCAATGAATCCAGTGCGCCTTGTGTGCCGCTCAGGGTTACTCGCACGGCACCTAACAGACGCTCGTTAAAGCGTGCGGCGTAGATCCGGTGCGTTTCATCTACGCTTAATGATGAGGCGGAATATTCCGGCCAGATTTTGCCCAGATCAATCAGGTCCTGGTCGCTAAAGTTATCTAAACGAACGATGGTCAGCTTCATTAACAGCATGTCCAAATCACAAAAGATGGAATCAGTGTACCGAAATAATTCGCCCGGATGCTTTCTCTTTTTAATGCGATTAACCAGGTTAATAGTTTTGTAACAACGACAATGACAGATTGAAACAGTAGAGTTTGAAAAACAGGCAGGATAATACC
>NZ_JAHLRC010000204.1:0-4006 GCF_018919545.1 Citrobacter sp. S46_ASV_140 | reverse complement strand
CCTTTGGTATTGGTGCGACTGAAGATGCGGATCGCTTTGGCGACGTAGGCTCAGACACTATGGGACACATTGCAGAAGCCTGTGCGAAAGGCGAAGCTGACAAGGGTCGCAAAGGTCCACTGAATCTGCCTAACCTGACCCGTCTGGGCCTGGTGAAAGCTCACGAAGGTTCTACCGGTAAAATTGCTGCTGGTATGGACGGTAACGCGGAAGTGATTGGTGCCTACGCCTGGGCGCATGAACTCTCTTCCGGGAAAGACACGCCGTCTGGCCACTGGGAAATCGCGGGTGTTCCGGTTCTGTTTGACTGGGGTTATTTCTCCGATCATGACAACAGCTTCCCGCAGGAACTGCTGGATAAACTGGTCAAACGTGCCAACCTGCCGGGCTACCTCGGCAACTGCCACTCTTCCGGTACCGTGATCCTGGATCAACTGGGTGAAGAGCATATGAAAACCGGCAAGCCGATTTTCTATACTTCCGCAGACTCCGTGTTCCAGATTGCCTGTCACGAAGAGACTTTTGGCCTGGATAAACTCTACGAACTGTGTGAAATCGCTCGTGAAGAACTGACCGAAGGTGGTTACAACATCGGTCGTGTTATCGCGCGTCCGTTTATCGGTGATAAAGCGGGTAATTTCCAGCGTACCGGTAACCGTCACGATCTGGCCGTTGAGCCGCCAGCACCGACCGTGCTGCAGAAACTGGTCGACGAGAAAGACGGTCACGTGGTTTCCGTCGGTAAAATCGCGGATATCTACGCTAACTGCGGCATCACCAAAAAAGTGAAAGCTACCGGCCTGGACGCGCTGTTCGACGCCACCATCAAAGAGATGAAAGAAGCGGGTGATAAGACCATTGTCTTCACTAACTTCGTTGATTTCGACTCTTCCTGGGGACATCGTCGCGATATCGCTGGTTACGCTGCAGGTCTGGAACTGTTCGACCGCCGTTTACCTGAACTGATGGAACTGGTGGGTGAAGATGACATTCTGATCCTGACTGCTGACCACGGCTGTGACCCGAGCTGGACCGGCACTGACCACACCCGTGAGCACATTCCGGTGCTGGTTTACGGCCCGAAAGTGAAACCAGGTTCTTTAGGTCACCGTGAAACTTTCGCGGATATTGGCCAGACGCTGGCGAGCTACTTTGGTACATCGCCGATGGACTACGGTAAAAACATGCTGTGATACCCGTTGTCTTTCGCGCTGTAGATGCGTTGACTTCATTCGCTCACCCCGGTCACATAGGTAATCTATGTTCCCGGGGGTTCCGAATTCGTCGCCTTCCTACAACGCGAAATCCTTAGGGTATTTGAATTCGTTTTGTCGGTTGGGTAAGGCATTGCTACCCCCTCGACAAAAACAATAAATCAAAAGGGAACTGAAGATGGCAACTCCACATATTAATGCAGAAATGGGTGATTTCGCTGACGTCGTATTGATGCCGGGCGACCCGCTGCGCGCAAAGCATATTGCTGAAACTTTCCTCGAAGATGTTCGTGAAGTGAACAACGTTCGCGGCATGTTAGGTTTCACCGGTACTTACAAAGGCCGTAAGATCTCCGTTATGGGTCACGGGATGGGTATCCCGTCCTGCTCTATCTACACCAAAGAGCTGATCACCGATTTTGGCGTGAAGAAAATCATTCGCGTAGGCTCCTGCGGCGCTGTGCGTATGGACGTTAAACTGCGTGACGTGGTTATCGGTATGGGCGCCTGCACCGACTCCAAAGTAAACCGTATCCGTTTTAAAGATCATGACTTCGCAGCTATCGCTGACTTCGACATGGTGCGTAACGCAGTTGATGCGGCAAAAGCGCTGGGCGTAGACGCGCGCGTGGGCAACCTGTTCTCCGCTGACCTGTTCTACTCTCCGGACGGCGAAATGTTCGACGTAATGGAAAAATACGGCGTGCTGGGCGTGGAAATGGAAGCGGCGGGTATCTATGGCGTTGCGGCTGAGTTTGGTGCGAAAGCGCTGACCATCTGCACCGTGTCCGACCATATCCGTACTCACGAGCAGACCACTGCCGCTGAACGTCAGACGACCTTCAACGACATGATCAAAATCGCACTGGAATCCGTTCTGCTGGGCGATAAAGAGTAAGTGTTGTGATGCCCGGTAGCGCTGCGCTTACCGGGCTACAATCGATGTATGCCGGACCGCCATCCGGCATTTTCAGGCCAGCGTTTAGCTCACTGCACTGGCAATCCACGCTGACAGCTCGCGTAACTCTTTCTCCTGCTGTGGGAAATCAACCAGCAGCGCTTCGCACTCCTGTTGCAGCATATCCGCACGGTACAAACACCCCTGCAGACGACCCGCCAGCGCTTCTAACGGCACGGGATTGAGGCTGTCGGTAAAGACCTGCGTACGGGTGATATGACCTTTTTCCACGTCGAAATGCAGCTCAACGCCGCCCCAGGTGAAACGCTCGTCCAGAAGATGCGAGAACGCAGGCGCCTGACCAAAATTCCACTCCCAACTGCTCTGACGGGCAAAGGTTTCGGCAAAGTTCGGCAGATCCGGGGTTTTGTCCGGCGAGATAATTTCCGCTTCGACACGTTCGCCATAGTGGGCAAAAAAGGCTTCCGTGATGGCCTGACAGACCTGTTGATGGGTGATGCCCGGCAACAGCTCCGTTAGATTCGCTACGCGTGAGCGAACCGAGGTGATGCCTTTGGCGGCGAGTTTCTTTTTATCCGGATTGAGATAGTTTGCCAGGCGGCTGAGATCGGCGTTCAACAACAGCGTGCCGTGGTGGAATCCGCGGTCTTTCGTTTCCCGATAAGCAGAGCCGGAAACTTTGCGATCGCCGTCTGGCGTTTTCACGACCAGATCGTTACGCCCGGAGGCGTCGGCGTCTACGCCCAGCGCGTTCAGGGCATGGAGGACAATAGCGGTAGAGATGGTTTTGTCGTACTCCGGTTTACCGGCCATAAAGGTAAAGCAGGTATTGCCTAAGTCATGGAACACCGCGCCGCCGCCGCTGCTGCGACGGGCGAGCCGCACGTTGTCTTCTTCCATACGGCGGGTATTACACTCTTTCCACGGGTTTTGCGCCCGGCCAATCACCACCGTATCGGCGTTACGCCACAAGAACAGGACGCGCTGCGTGGCGGGCATCTGGCGAAAAATGCACTCTTCGACCGCGAGGTTAAACCACGGATCGTAAGAGTCTGAGATAAGCAGGCGTAGTGTCGTCATGGTCGATTTCCTTTCTGTTATTACTCTTTCTTCTCGTTGTCTTCTTCCTGTACCGGTTTGTTGGCGGTCAGCAGGAAAGGGGATTGCTGCCAGCGGGTGCGCTTGCCTTGCAATAAGGTACGGGTGAGCACCACGCCAATTGCCAGTGACAGAAGCAGCATTAGGCGTAAGATGTTGGTGGTGTTATCCACCTGCTTGGCTTCGGTGGCGAGCGTGTGGGTATCCAGCGTCAGGCGTAGATAGCCCAGCGGACCATTTCTTCCCTGAATGGGCTCGACAATCTGCTGGTTAAAATAGCCCCCGGCTTTTTTGCCGTCCAACGCCAGTCGGTCTCGAACGTTGACGCTCTCACCGGTGCGTGTAATCAGGTCTCCCTTTTCATCGTAGACGCCCGCATCCAGAATACGGCTACTTTCCGTGAGCTGCGAGAGTACCGCTTTAATGCGCTTTTCATCCGGCGTTTCGGTACGCATCAGCGGGGCGACGTTCAAGGAGACCTGGCGAGCCAGCGTGCGCGCCAGCTCTTCGAGCTGCGGATTACGCTGCTGTTGGTGGCTTTGACTAAACCAGGACGCGCCCTGCATCAGAGCAACGAGCAGCGCAAGGCAGGACAATACAATCACTGCACGATGAAGTCGGAATTTCAGTTTTGTGCGAGCCATATTCCACCTGCTGAAAATTTGAGACTTAATGTTGCCAGAAGCGCTGGTTACAGGGTAGCCTCATGCGTTATTTTCCCCTGATGATTCCGACCCGAACGATTTTACAGGAGCTTTAATGCCTAACATTACCT
>NZ_JAHLRC010000203.1:0-4033 GCF_018919545.1 Citrobacter sp. S46_ASV_140 | reverse complement strand
GTTCACATCCCGTTCTGCCACAAACTGTGCTACTTCTGTGGCTGCAACAAGATTGTGACTCGCCAGCAGCATAAAGCAGATCAATATCTCGATGCCCTGGAACAAGAAATTATCCATCGCGCACCGCTGTTCGCCGGACGCCATGTCAGCCAGCTGCACTGGGGCGGCGGCACGCCAACGTATCTGAATAAAGCGCAAATCAGCCGTTTGATGTCACTGCTGCGTGGCAATTTCAACTTTAACGACGATGCCGAAATCTCGATCGAAGTGGATCCGCGTGAAATCGAGCTGGATGTCCTTGATCATTTACGCGCTGAAGGTTTTAACCGTTTGAGCATGGGAGTGCAGGACTTCAACAAAGAAGTTCAGCGCCTGGTGAACCGTGAGCAGGATGAAGAGTTTATCTTTGCGCTGCTGAATCATGCGCGGGAGATTGGCTTTACCTCAACGAATATCGATCTGATTTATGGCCTGCCAAAACAGACGCCAGAGAGCTTCGCCTTTACCCTGAAACGCGTGGCTGAGCTGAATCCAGACCGTCTGAGCGTCTTTAACTACGCGCACCTGCCGACGCTGTTTGCTGCCCAGCGCAAGATTAAAGATGCCGACCTGCCCAGCGCGCAGCAGAAGCTGGATATCCTGCAGGAGACCATCTCTTCACTGACCGAAACTGGCTATCAGTTCATTGGCATGGATCACTTTGCCCGCCCGGATGACGAACTGGCCATTGCTCAACGCGAGGGCGTTTTGCATCGCAATTTCCAGGGCTATACCACTCAGGGGGATACCGATCTGCTGGGGATGGGCGTATCGGCCATCAGTATGATTGGCGACAACTACGCGCAGAATCAGAAAGAGCTGAAGCACTATTACCAGCAGGTAGACGAGCAGGGGAATGCGCTGTGGCGCGGAATTGCCCTGACCCGCGACGACTGCATTCGTCGGGATGTTATTAAGCTCCTGATCTGCAATTTCCGCCTCGACTATGCCGCCGTGGAACAACAATGGGATCTGAACTTCGCTGACTATTTTGCCGAAGACCTGAAACTGCTGGCACCGCTGGCGAAAGATGGGCTGGTGGATGTGGATGAGAAGGGGATTCAGGTTACGCCGAAGGGGCGTCTGCTGATTCGTAATATTTGCATGTGCTTCGATGCATATCTGCGCCAGAAAGCGCGTTTGCAGCAGTTCTCGCGCGTTATTTAGCCGGGTTGCCCGGTGGCGCTTCGCTTACCGGGCCTACGAAATCTCAATACGTAGGTCGGGTAAGCGAAGCGCCACCCGACAAACCCGCTAGCTGAACAGCCCAACCAGCGCCGCACACAGCACGGCGGCAACCGCAGTTTGTGGCGTATGGCTTTCAACCGCACCGCTCGATAGCAGATTTATCATTGATTCCAGCATGATGACTTCCCCCCGTTTGCCGGGCACGATCATACTTAACTCATCGGAACAGTAAAGCGCAAAATAGCAGCAATTTGCGCTCAATTATCAATCTTTACACAGTGACCGATCGTCACTCCATTCCGAGTTCTTTTAACTTACGCGTCAAGGTATTACGGCCCCATCCAAGCAGGCGTGCGGCTTCCTGTTTGTGCCCCTGGGTATGACGTAGCGCGGTGGTCAGCAGCGTGCGCTCCATCTCCGGTTGAGCCTCTGAAAGCAGGTTTTGATGACCGGAACGTAATGCCCGATCCGCCCACTGTGCCAACAGGGTTGCCCAGCTGTCTGGCTGCATATGGGACGGTGCATCAGGCACGGTGGTTTCAAACAGTTCGGTCGGTAAGTCCTGAATGAGTACTTCCTGTCCGGCGGCCATTACGGTTAACCAGCGACAGGTATTCTCAAGCTGACGCACGTTTCCCGGCCATGACAGACGGGTGAGCGCCGCCTCGGTTTCAGTGTGTAATTGCTTGGCTTCTACTCCCAGTTCGCGGGCGGCCTCCTGCAGGAAATGACGCGCCAGGCGTGGGATATCTTCCCGACGTTCGCGCAGTGGCGGCAGATGCACCCGGATGACGTTCAGACGATGGAATAAGTCCTCACGGAATTTGCCTTCCTGCACCCGCAGTTCCAGGTTCTGGTGCGTGGCGGCGATAATACGTACGTCCACCTTCACAGGCGCATAACCGCCAACGCGGTAAAACTGTCCATCGGCTAATACGCGCAATAAACGTGTCTGCACGTCCAGCGGCATATCGCCAATTTCATCGAGGAACAGCGTGCCGCCGTCTGCCTGTTCAAAGCGCCCCTGACGAATCGTATTCGCCCCGGTAAACGCCCCTTTTTCATGGCCAAACAGCTCAGACTCGATCAAATCTTTCGGAATAGCAGCCATGTTCAGCGCGATAAACGGTGCTTTGACGCGCGGGCTATGACGGTGCAACGCATGGGCGACCAGCTCTTTACCGGTCCCGGACTCTCCGTTAATCAATACGCTGATTGAAGAACGGGACAGGCGACCAATAATGCGAAAGACGTCTTGCATTGCCGGTGCTTCGCCGATGATGTCGGTTGTTGGGCCGTTGATCTGAACATTACGCGGTTGCTGCTGTTCCTGATAATGGCTGATGGCGCGTTCGACCAGCGCCACGGCTTCATCAATATCAAAAGGTTTGGGCAGATAATCAAACGCCCCTTGCTGATAGGCGCTGACGGCAGCATCCAGATCGGAGTGTGCGGTCATTATGATGACCGGAAGCATCGGATGCCGCTGTTTGATCTGTTTTAACAGCGTCAGGCCGTCCATGCCCGGCATGCGGATATCCGACAGCAGTACGTCCGGCGTTTTGCTGGCCAGCGCGTCCAGTACCTCTTTACCGCTTTCAAATGTAGTACAGCTTAGTCCTGCCCCTGCGAGCGCACGTTCAAGCACCCAACGGATGGAACTATCGTCATCAACTACCCAGACTATTCCTCGTTGCATAAACGTCACCTTTATTTCCTGATAGGCAGGTAAACCGAGAACTCGGTATGACCCGGCCAACTGGTAAATTCAATTTTGCCGGAATGTTGATCAATCAAATTACGGGCGATGGATAATCCAAGGCCGGTACCGCCTTCGCGACCGCTGACCATTGGGTAGAACAGCGTGTCCTGCAAATGCGAGGGAATTCCCGGGCCGTTATCCTCAACATCAATCCGCGCCGCCAGACGATAACGCATACCGTGCAGCGTGAGCTGAAACGCGGTGCGGGTACGCAGAATAATTTCGCCACCTTCCGGTCCCAGCGCCTGCAAAGCATTGCGCACGATGTTCAGCAAAACCTGCTCGATCTGGTCCGGGTCGTGCAGTAATTCAGGCAGACTTGGGTCGTAATCACGAATCAGCGTGACGTTTTCCGGCAGCTCCATCGAGACCAGCGCTACCACGCGCTCCGCCACTTTGTGAATACTTTCCGTGACGTGCATTCCCGGCTGTTGCGGTCCCAGTAAACGGTCGACCAGATTACGCAGGCGGTCGGCCTGCTCAATAATGACTTTGGTATATTCGGTCAGCGCCGGGTCCGGAAGCGCTTTACTGAGCAGTTGCGCCGCGCCGCGTAATCCACCCAGCGGGTTTTTAATTTCGTGCGCCAGGCCGCGCACCAGATCGCGGGCAGCAATCTGCTGGGCGTGCTGGAGCTGTTCCTGGCTCAGACGGCGCTGGTTATCCATTGGCGCCATCTCCAGCAGGATAAGGCCATCAGGCAGCCTCTGAGCGGTCACAGAGAGGATGTGTGAGTGGCTATCTATCACCAGCGTCACTTCGTTATCCGTAAAGCCCTGGCCTGCTTCCAGGCTCTCTCGCATCAGCCCGATGTTTAAGGAGAAATAACTCAACAGATCCGGAAGTGGGGTACCAAACAGTTTGCGGGAGCTTTGGGCGAGCAGCTGTTGTGCCGCCGGGTTGGCGTAATGTACCGCCAGCTCATCGTCGACGAGTAAGATGCTGTTGATTAAAGAATTGAGGATCTGCCCAGCATCGGGCAGCGTGCCGGTTGCCATTCAGCAGTCTCCTGAAAAGTGTTGCACCAATTTAGTGCATTATAGC
>NZ_JAHLRC010000202.1:0-4098 GCF_018919545.1 Citrobacter sp. S46_ASV_140 | reverse complement strand
GGAGTTTCCGTTACGCCCGCCAGAACATGCGCGAGAACAGGATCAGAATGGGGTAAATCTCCAGACGCCCCATGATCATGGCCGCGCACATCAGAAGTTTTGCCTCCTCGTTTAAGGTGCCAAACGTCGTTGCGGTGATGCCAAACCCCAGCCCCATGTTATTGATGCAGGCGGCAACGGTGGCGAAAGAGGAGAAGAGATCGTAGCCCATCAGATTGAGCGCCCAGATAAAAAAGCTGGTAAATAAAACGTAGAGAAAGAAAAAGCTCCATACCGAACGCACTACTCGGTCGCTTACCACGTTATTGCCCACTTTGATATTCAGCAGGGCGCGAGGATGCGCGAGCTGGTGTAACTCCTGACGGCATTGCTTGAACATAATCAAAAAACGCAGCACCTTAATCCCCCCGCAGGTCGAGCCGACACAACCGCCGAAGAAACTGGCGCTGAGCAGCATGAAGATCGTGTGCGAAGGCCACTGCGCATAATCCGCCGTCGACAGGCCATTATCTGTCAGCATGGAGCTGGCCAGAAAAAAGGCATGCACCAGGCTGTCCGTTATCCCGTACATACCCGCCCGCCAGACCTGCCAGGTGGCGATCAAGGTGACAACCAGCGCAATAAGCAGAAAGAAACGCAGCTCGGCATTACGACGAAAGGGCTTAAAGGTACGTTTCACAATAGCTACGTACCAGAGGGTGAAGTTAAACGCAGACAGCAGTGAAAACAGTCCGGCGACTAACTCAATAGCGTGGCTGTTATAAAAGCCGATGCTCTCACTTCGGGTGGAAAATCCGCCGAGAGAGACCGTCGACAGCCCGTGGCATAAGGCATCGAAAAACGACATCCCGGCAACCCAGTAGGCCAGAGTACAAATAAGGCCGAGAATGACGTAGGTCAGCCACAGCGTACGTGCGGTATCAGCAAGCCTTGGCGTGAGGCGTTCTTCTTTAAAGGGACCTGGCATTTCAGACTGATACAGCTTCATACCACCAATACCCAGCAGGGGTAATACCGCTACGGCAAGGACAATAACCCCCAGGCCGCCAATAAAATTGAGCTGAGCCCGATAGTACAGATACGATTTCGGCAAGGCGCTGACGTCGTCAATTACCGTAGCGCCAGTGGTGGTTATCCCGGAAACCCCTTCGAACAGGGCATCGGCAAAGGAGAGATTTAAGCCATCGTCCATCCACATCGGCATGGCGCTGATAAACGAAAACAGCAGCCAGAACAGGACGATAATGACGAAGCCATCCCGGGTTCGTAGTTGAATTCCTGCATGTTTGGTTGCCAGCCACGCTCCACCGCCGAGGGTAAAGAACGTCATAAATGTGCTGAAAAAAGCGAAAAAGCTCCGCTCTTTATTTAACAGAGCAATGGTCATCGGCGGCAGCATGGAGAAGCTGTAGAGAAGAACCAGAAATCCGCACAGGTGAACAACTACCCGTAACTGGGAAATATGCAGTGAATCGTTGAGTCGCAATGAAAAATCCCCCGCCGAAAAAGAGTTATCTCAGCTGGCCGGCATGGTGTTAATTATGAATGATAAAAATGGGCGTCGTAAAATTTAACAATTTAAATCACTTTCTACTTGTCTGACTCAGACTCCACTTCATTTCTTGCCGACATACAGCGTATAATCCCCGGCCTTTGATTATTTTTTTACCATTTTTGGAAGCACTATGAGCGCAATATCCCTGATCCAGCCGGACAGAGACCTTTTCTCCTGGCCGCAGTACTGGGCTGCCTGTTTTGGCCCGGCACCATTTTTGCCGATGTCACGCGACGAAATGGACCAACTTGGCTGGGATAGCTGCGACATCATTCTGGTTACCGGCGATGCATACGTCGATCATCCCAGCTTTGGCATGGCAATTTGCGGCCGTATGCTGGAAGCGCAGGGCTTTCGTGTTGGGATTATCGCCCAGCCGGAGTGGAACAACAAAGACGATTTTATGCGTTTGGGTAAACCGAACCTGTTCTTTGGTGTTACCGCGGGCAACATGGATTCGATGATCAACCGTTATACCGCCGATCGCCGACTGCGCCATGACGATGCTTATACGCCAGACAACGTGGCGGGCAAACGCCCGGACCGCGCGACGCTGGTCTATACCCAGCGCTGTAAGGAAGCATGGAAAGATGTGCCGGTTATTCTCGGCGGTATTGAGGCCAGCCTGCGCCGTACCGCGCACTACGACTACTGGTCTGATACCGTTCGTCGCTCCGTGCTGGTGGATTCAAAAGCCGACATGCTGATGTTCGGTAACGGCGAACGTCCGCTGGTGGAAGTGGCGCATCGTCTGGCGATGGGTGAAACTATCGATCAGATCCGCGACGTGCGTAACACCGCGATTATGGTTAAAGAAGCGCTGCCGGGCTGGAGTGGGGTGGATTCCACGCGTCTCGACACGCCGGGCAAAATTGACCCGATCCCGCATCCGTACGGCGAGGATTTGCCGTGTGCCGACAACAAACCTGTCGCACCGAAAAAGCAGGAAGCGAAAGCGGTAACTGTACAGCCGCCGCGCCCGAAACCGTGGGAAAAAACCTACGTGCTGCTGCCGTCCTTCGAAAAAGTGAAGGGCGATAAAGTGCTGTATGCACATGCGTCGCGTATCCTGCACCACGAAACCAACCCAGGCTGTGCGCGTGCGCTGATGCAAAAGCATGGCGATCGCTACATCTGGATCAACCCGCCAGCCATTCCGCTCTCTACCGAAGAAATGGACAGCGTCTTTGCGCTGCCGTACAAGCGCGTGCCGCATCCGGCGTATGGCGACAGCCGCATTCCGGCCTATGAGATGATCCGTTTCTCGATCAACATTATGCGTGGCTGTTTTGGCGGCTGCTCGTTCTGTTCGATCACCGAGCACGAAGGCCGCATTATCCAGAGCCGCTCTGAAGATTCGATCATCAATGAAATCGAAGCTATTCGCGACACCGTTCCGGGCTTTACCGGCGTGATTTCCGATCTCGGCGGCCCAACGGCGAACATGTATATGCTGCGCTGTAAGTCACCGCGTGCGGAGCAAACCTGCCGTCGTTTGTCATGCGTCTACCCGGATATCTGTCCGCATATGGATACCAATCACGAGCCGACGATTAACCTCTATCGCCGTGCGCGTGATTTGAAAGGCATTAAAAAGATCCTTATCGCTTCAGGTGTGCGCTATGACATCGCGGTTGAAGATCCGCGCTATATCAAAGAGCTGGCGACCCACCACGTGGGCGGCTATCTGAAGATTGCGCCAGAGCATACTGAAGAAGGCCCGCTGTCGAAGATGATGAAGCCGGGGATGGGCAGCTACGATCGCTTTAAGGAATTGTTTGACACTTACTCTAAACAGGCCGGTAAAGAGCAGTACCTGATCCCGTACTTTATTTCTGCGCATCCTGGGACGCGTGACGAGGATATGGTGAATCTGGCGCTGTGGCTGAAGCAACGTCGTTTCCGTCTGGATCAGGTGCAGAACTTCTATCCATCACCATTGGCGAACTCCACAACCATGTATTACACCGGGAAAAACCCGCTGGGTAAAATTGGTTACAAGAGTGAAGACGTGGTGGTGCCGAAAGGTGATAAACAGCGTCGTCTGCATAAAGCGCTGCTGCGTTACCACGACCCAGCCAACTGGCCGTTAATCCGCCAGGCGCTGGAAGATATGGGGAAAAAGCATCTGATCGGTGGTCGTCGCGAATGTCTGGTTCCGGCGCCTACGCTGGAAGAGATGCGCGAAGCGCGTCGCCAGAACCGTCATACTCGTCCGGCGTTGACCAAGCACACGCCTGTGGCGCATCAGCGCCAGACGCCTGCCGCGAACAAAAAACGTGGGAAAGTAGCTGGGCGCTAATCTGTCTTGCCCGGGAGTGAAATGTTTACCGGGCCTGAAAGACCGTCGGCCGGATAAGGTGCCATCTGGCAGAAGTGCTCAGTATTTATGCCTCACGAATTCTGGCCGCTAATGCGGCCAGTTTTGCATCATCTGCCCGTTCATGATCGTGTGACGACAGATATCCTTCATACTGCTCGAAAAATTGGTTCTGCTGCGATTCAATCGGCTTCCAGTGGGGCAGAGCGCATGGGACTCAATT
>NZ_JAHLRC010000201.1:0-4165 GCF_018919545.1 Citrobacter sp. S46_ASV_140 | reverse complement strand
TGCTGATCCCTATCCTGCTCAGCATCGGCATGGCCCTGGCGGCCGGCGGTAACATTCTCGGGCCGCTGTTTTATACCGTTGCCTGGCTGGCCATCATCATTCCCGGTTCGTGGTTCTTGTTCCTGAAAGGCTACAAAATGGGTTCTGGCTCGGTGGAAATGCTGGTGAGCAGCAAGTCTGCCCGTCTGCGTGAAGCGTTATCGCTGCTGGGTGTGTTTGTCATGGGGGGCGTGGCGGCCAGCTACGTAAAACTTGGCACCGGACTGGAGTTTATTACCAAAGATGGGGTGAATATCCATGTTCAACAGATGCTGGACGGTATCTTCCCGCAGTTACTGCCGCTGATTGTGGTTCTTGGTACCTGGTATCTGATGGCCAAGCGCGGTGTATCACCAGTGAAAGCGATGATTTTACTGTTGATACTGGCCGCCCTCGGCGTCGCCACGGGCCTGTTTGCGGGATAACACAAAGAAAACGGTACAACCGGGGCTATGCCCTAATGTCAGTCAGTTAAGCATTATGGAGAACATATGATTTCGGCTCAGGGTTCCGTTCACCTCAGTGGTATCACTTTTCTGAAGCGCAGATACCCGTGAACGTGTTAAGGGTACGGCGATAGTACCCTTAACACGTTCACAGGTCGTATTGCCTCAGAGAAGTGACAAACATAAGGTGAACGTAGCAATACGCCGGAGGCAACAGATTCATTACCTCCGTATGTGCCACTCATCATCGTTAACTGACAAGCATTAGGGCTATACCCCGTTTTTTATGGATGAAAGTTTTGCCATAGCTCGGGGTGCTTGTCCGGGCGTGAGATAAACTGGAAACGCGCCGGGTCCTCGATGAATTGTTGATAAACAGGTGCGGAGGTAATCGAGAATTCCGTATATTGTCTGGGCGTAACGGCCTGCAGTCGTCCAGGGATGTAACGCGGATTATGCTGCCAGATAACGTTGTTGCCCTGCAGCAGCGGATACCATGCCAGTCCTTTATGCGCACGCACGGCGTCGTACTCAAAACCATATTCACGATCGCACCACGCGCCAAAGGTTAACGGTACATCCGGGTCTGCGGATATAGTCGCATGCCCCCAACCGGGTGGTACCAACACTTTCTCACCGGGCCCGGCAATTACAGCAAAACAGCGGCCTGGGTCGTCCTCAACATATTCCTGCATATAAATGATCGCTTTTCCCTGCCAGATTTCATAAAGCTCCGGCGGAGACCAGCCGCTGTGCTGACTAATACGATGAATATGTCCCTGACTACGCACCGGCTCTTCTCCCAGCCGTCCCGCCGCATAGGTCACCACGCCAAACAACAGCATCCGCTTTTTCAACTCTTCGCGATCCTGCATTCGCGCCACATCCATCGCTATGGCATACACCTCTTGCGGCCCTTCACAGTGCGGATCGCGCAGCGAGGCGCGAATCTGGTCAAGTTGACGAATCTCCGGCATCGGCCCGGTAACCTCATCCCCATAGCTAAAACCAAGCGGGTGATGATGGACCGTCATATCCAAGGCGTAAGAATGCGCTAAGTCACCCATTCTGTACCTCCTTCGCCTGAACCGTCTTATTTTCCTCAAAGACCCTTATTCTGAAGCCGCTGGCGAGCGCTGCATAATCATGACCCGCAATCCCTGGCCATACGGCGAGCGCCGACAGAACCTCTTCCCCGGTGTTGATTAACCGATGCGCGGTAAAGCCGGGGATAATGTGGACAGATCCCGCGAATACTTTTTCCAGCCTCGCGTCGCCCTGCTCAGTTTGCAACAGCAGCAAACCGGTGCCACGCAGACCAAAATAGACTTCCCCCTGTTCGCGGCGCGCATGGAAATGCCCGCGGGTCATAAAATACTCACAGCCGACCCGGCCAGGGTAAAGATGGGTAACACCGGTGTAGAGTTCACCTTCAGCGGGAGAGGTATCCAGCATCTCGACGTCATACACGACCTGCTCGCCAACCAGCTGTTGACGGGCGTGTTCATCGGCAAAAACGTCTGGAAGATCCTCAATACGGGTGGATTTACGCAATAACAGGCCATCAGCTAAAGCGCCGCTTGCCCACGCCACCTGCGGTGGCTGGATAAAAGAAAGGTTCATATGTGTCTCCGGCCCGAGGAGAACAACAGGATCAGATTAGCAGATTAATCGATTAACCTGCTATCGCTATCTGCATATTGCGGGCCAGATCACAGCCTCAAGGTGCCAGCGTCAGTACCTCTGCCACCCACTGCTGGAACCCCTCAACGTCCAGCCCCAGCGCGACCTGGGCATTTGCCGGATGCCCTAAACGTCCTTCAATGTCCACCACCGTCGTACCCGAGGTATATTCACCCTGGGTTTCAACCGCCACGAAGCACGGCTGCAGGGTAAACAGTTCCGGGCGCACCAGCCAGGCAATAGCGCACAGGTCGTGCATTCGTAGCCCCGTATTCATACTGCCGCTACGGTAATGGCTAAACAGCGCGTGCAGCATTTTTCCCGTCTGGTTAAGCTGCGGCAACGTCGCCAGATAGTCAGGGGTGAGCATGGCCTGATTAGTGACATCCAGCCCGCACATCACAATCTCCAGCCCGCTCTGGAAGACTTTTGCGGCGGCCTCGGGATCGATAGCAATATTAAACTCGGCGTTTGGCGTGAAGTTCCCGCGCCCGGCAGAACCGCCCATAATCACCAGACGGTGAATGTTGAATATGCATTCAGGATAATGAGTCAGCAGCAGCGCAATGTTGGTCAGGGGGCCAATTGCCACCAGCGTCACAGGCTGCGGGGCATGCATCAACGCATCGCGAATGGCCTGGAAGGCAGGTTTTGCCATCACCTGGCGGTCGTGTTCGACAAATTCATACCCTTCCATACCTGATTCACCGTGTACGGAAGCGGCATCTCGTAGCGGTCTCACCAGCGGCATCGATGCCCCCTGCGCCAGTGGAATATCCGCATTCCAGAAGTGCAGCAGTTGCAATGCATTACGGGTGGTTTTTTCCACCGACACATTACCTGCTACCGTGGTCATCAGTTGCAGATCCAGCTCAGGGGCAAACAGCGCGGCGGCAATAGCGGCAGCATCATCAATGCCGGGATCGGTATCAAGAATGATCGGTAAGCGCATGGTTTCTCCATAAAAAAATGCCAGACGTTAAGTCTGGCATCTTCTCATAATCGTAACCGGAAAGACTTACTCTACTTCACGAACATCCACACGCAGCTCTTTCGGTACTTCGAAAACGATGTTTTCTTCACGCCCTTCCAGCGGAATAGCTTCCCCACCGCCAAGCTCCTGCAGGCGAGCAATCACGTTTTGCACCAGGATATCAGGCGCCGAGGCACCGGCCGTCACGCCCACGCACCTGGCTTCTTTCACCCACGCTTCCTGGATATCGGTCGCATCGTCAATCAGATACGCCGCTTTCCCCATTCGTTGGGCCAGTTCAGCCAGACGGTTGGAGTTAGAAGAGTTTTTCGAGCCGACCACCAGCACAACATCGGCCTGCTCTGCCAGCGCACGGACCGCTTCCTGGCGGTTGGTCGTGGCATAACAGATATCGTCTTTGCGCGGCCCGACAATTTTCGGGAAACGGCTTCGCAACGCGTCAATGACGTCAGAGGTGTCATCAACGGAGAGAGTAGTCTGCGTCATGAAGGACAATTTGCCTTCATTTTTTACATTCAGTTTCAGCACATCTTCAGGTGATTCGACCAGATACATTCCCCCCTGCGGGTTACTGTACTGGCCCATCGTGCCTTCAACTTCCGGATGCCCGGCGTGACCAATTAAAATTGACTCTTCACCGCGACGGCTGGCGCGGGCAACTTCCATATGCACTTTCGTTACCAGCGGGCAGGTCGCATCAAAAACCGTGAGGTCGCGGCCTTTGGCTTCGTTACGCACCGCCTGAGACACGCCATGAGCGGAGAAAATCAGGATCGCGCCATCCGGTACTTCGCTGATTTGCTCAATAAAAATAGCGCCGCGCTCGCGCAGGCTATCCACCACATAGCGGTTATGCACCACTTCATGACGGACATAAATCGGTGCGCCGTAAATAGCCAGCGCGTTTTCCACAATGCTGATAGCGCGGTCTACGCCAGCGCAAAAACCGCGCGGGTTGGCCAACAGGATCTGCATTTTACGCCTCCAGTGCCGGTTCGACTTC
>NZ_JAHLRC010000200.1:0-4294 GCF_018919545.1 Citrobacter sp. S46_ASV_140 | reverse complement strand
TATCCAGGTGCGTGGGCGTGCAGGTAAAGTCTTGGTATTGAATCAGGATCGTTTGTTGCTATTGACCAATCTAACCATTGGTAAAAATTCAAAGCTACGTTTGCATGAGCTACTGACTGGTTTTGAACAACGAGGTTTTTATTTGGATAATCAATCAGCGCAAATGCTTGTGACGTTTTATGAGCGCATGGGCAATGTGGAAAGAATGAGTGACAGTGGAGATGCCGTGTATGTCCGTAAAACAGTATGAAACCTATCTAGCGGAAACTTTTATTGAATGGGTTAGTGGCATCATTCAGCCTGGCGAACGTTACCAATTCAAATCTCCTGATCCTGATAATGCCTTAAAACTTTGGCAAGCTTTTGTATCCTTGGCGGATGAAAAAAAGCTGGAGATAGCTCCAGATCAATTTATTTCCTGCCTTACTTGTAATGGTGTACAGCTTATCCCTGTACTACATGGCACAGATACCCCTGCATTTACAGAAAACTACATTTCTCACTTGCGAGATAAAGTTGCAGGGCGAAGCGGTGTTTTTGCTCAAACGGCACTGTTGATTATTCACAATAGTATGCTTGATACGCTAATCAACAGTACGAAGGATGTCGCTGCTCCTGGTTCAATTTGGTTTCCGGAAACCTTCAGCCATCAATTAGAAAAACTAATTACTTCAGATAGTAAAGGCTCTGAGTTATCTCTTTGTTTATTGGAAGATCAGCTAACGACGGTATTAGACGAAGGGGCAACCGTATTCGGTTTCTCATCGCTCTATCGCCTGCTAGATGACGGGAATTTGGATTTTTCAGAGCTACATCTTTTTAAAGATGATGAATTGTTAAATTTTAGTCAGAAGCAGTTACGTACCAGGCTTAACGAAAACCGCAAGTTGTACCGGCAAATAGAAGACAGTGTTGAACGTTATAGCGGTCAGCTGGAAAATGTGTTAACTGAGTTCAGTTCGAAATTTATTCAGGCCCACTTTGTTGATAAAGATGATTGGCGTGAACTTGATTTTTCTGAGTATCGGAAAGAGAAAGAGCTAAACAGTGAACAGAAACTTGTTTTCGAAAATATTTCTGTTGAAAACGGAGATATTTGGCAACGAGCAAAAAGTACCAGTAAGGCAGGAAAGCGCGATATTAGTTTATTAATACAGGTGCCACCAGGTCAATCGAATGTTGATTTAGAGTTCAGTTTTCAAGGCAATGATCTGCAGGATAATCAAATTAAGATTGCCCATCATCGCCAACTGAAAAAAGAGAATTTTTGGCGGACCAGTAGGGCTGGAGGTAAAACCTCTCGTATAATGGCATCAGTTCCTTTTGATGGAAATCCTTGTTTTTTTAGCCTTGAATTAACCAACCGTGATAATTCTGCAGAAGAATATAAATTTCGTCTATTGTTAGTGGAACAGGGAAGATTTTGGTTGAATGATATTCAACACTGTTTCCGAGTTGAACCTGGTAAGGGACAATTGACTTTACAGCTGGAGGACAACGAGTTACGTATTTCCGATTCGGGTGAACAGATCTACGTTCTAAATGAAGGAAGCGAAGATATTAATTGTCGGCAGTATGCACTGGTTAATTTTGATACTCTGGCAAATCAAAGCGATCTAGTTCAATTTACACTCGTCTCAGGTGATTCACGGCTGCTGTTTAATATTGAAGGTCCAGGGGCTGAGGAAGGTCTAACTTTACCTCTTCTGTTTGATCAGAGCCGATATAGCAAGCTCTTCAAAGAAGAGGGGAACGCGACTTTCAATCGATTAAAAGGGCGTATTATCCAGGATAATACCGAACATAAAGTTGTTGGCGTGCGTCAGCAGTTGCTTGCTCTCGAGGCCTTATTGGTTGAGAAACGCCTGCTTGGCACACATGGTGATGAGAGAGTATTTGAGCTTGATGAACTTCTCATTAGCTATCCTGAACTCCATAATGCTTATAATCAGCTATTTTCTTATTATCAATCCCGCAGTACTTTGCCAAGTTTGGTATCGTGGTCAACTGAATATCGTAGTTTAATCAGCCATATAATTTCGACGTTTGAGCAGGCATTGAAGCAAATTAACCTTAGTAGAGCTTTAACCGTGCAAGAAAAAAAGCTACTCTATTTAGGCATTTGCCATGTCGATACATATGAACGTTTATCTCCGCTACATCCTTTGGTACTAGCCTACCATTTACAGCTGGCGGAAACCATTGTTAAAGAACAAGAAGAATTTAACTCTGCATCATTCGCATTATTGCCTTCAATTACACTCGATCGTTTAGTTGTTTCAGGTTTAATGCCATTTGTTTACCATAGTGAGCATGAATACGCACAATTACAACCTGTGGAAGAAAATCGTTTCTGGATTGATGTTGTTCCTCAGCGCCAGGTCAGCCATGATTATGTCAAGCGTCTAGTAAGAGATAAATTAAATGAGTTTACGGATGCTTACTCAAGGTTATTCCTGAGCGGCAAAAATAATGCGCTTATTATAAATGCTATTAATCAAGGTACCGCTAAAGAGTTATTTCTCGGGTTGGTCGAATATTTTAAACAGGAAAAAGAACATTCTATTTCTGTACATGTGAACTGTTATGACGCACGTCTGTTGCCAAATATGTTTGATCACTTTGCTGAATGCTGTAGCTATGAAGAACTTAAAAATGATTTAGGACTTAACAGCGGCGCGTGGAGAGCTGAAGCTGATCTGCTGATTGATTTGCTACGCAGTAGGTTAACATTTAGTAAGTTCATGTTGCCGTCGGAAAGTGAAAAACTGGCCTATGCTCACTTGGCATTTTTTACTAATACTGCACCAGTAGATTGCCGTCAGATTCGCATTGAAGATGCGTCCAGCGGAGTGTTGTGCCATGGGTTGATTGCTGGAGAGGGAGCTGAAACACAAGGAGATGCTTACTTTACAGCATTTGGCCTGCGTGATGTTGATATTGAACCTTACTGTGCTTTGCGTCTTGCTCGATTAGTCGGGTGTTTGTGGCAGCCTGCGCGCCAGAGCAACAGCCAGTACCATGGCCAAGGTATTGGTTTGGCAGTAAGTGGTGATTTTAAACAACTGTTAAATTATTCATATAACAGTGCACTTTGGACTACTATCATTGACCCTAAAGTTACTCTCGATTTCTTTACCAGTCAGAAAGATGTGGTACTGATTCACTATTCGGATCAATACACCAGTTGTGCAGGTTATGATGCAGTTACCGTCACAAAGCAGGTTGACCTTTTCTTACGACTACTCCAGACAGAGAATTTACCAAGTCAACATACGTTAGATAGTAAGCATCTGCTTGCTGAATTTAATGCTTTTAATGGTGAATGGTTACTTAAAATGTTGCGTTCTAGTGAAAAGGAACGCAAAGAAAAGCATGGCATTATCGCTGCATACAAGTTTGTTCAGTCCATGCTGAACCAATCCGATATTTGTTGGATTCCGTTATCAGTTGCTGAAATGATTCGAGTATCTGGTAACGTCGGACTGAAAATGAAAGAGAGCGATTTGTCGAGGAATTTGCAGGGTTATCGTAAAGGTGCAATTTCAGATGATGTGCTCTTTGTCGGATTTAAGGAGAATACACTCTATCTTTTGCCACTTGAGGTAAAAACAGGGGCTCGACCAGATTACAATTATGCTGGTCAACAGGCTTGTGAGCTTAAACGTTACTTAAAAGAGGATATCCTGGAGCCTCAAACGTTGGCCTCGAATTTGTACCGGGCACTTTTTGTTCGCCAAGTATTAATGCAGGTAGAAAAGCTGCGTTTGTACGGTGTATTAGAAATTGGCAAGCTAGAACCTTTATTGGAAAATCGAGAATGGTGGTTAACAGGTGAGTATCAGTTAGGTGAATTAGCTGATTACCCGAATGGTTTTGTTGTCGCACATGTTGATAGCGGTACTTGTTTCGATATCTCTTATAAGGAAACTCAACAGGATATCTTACAGATTGAAATTCCTTACTCATTGTTACCATCACTTATTGCGAACCCAAATGGAGAATCATCGCTAGCGGATCGCTATCACGTCCCGTCTAAATATTTACTTAAGCCAAATCAGGATATAAATACCTTACAATCCGTAGCCGAAGTCTCAGCAATTAAAGCCCCCGAAGATGAAGGAAAATCTATATCTGAGGTATCGGTGCTACAACCTGAGGCGGTTACATGCAGAACTAATGATCAATCATTACAAATCTTGTTCGGACATGACGCAGTACAGCAGACACCATTGTATTGGGAACCAACCAATACCGCTAAGTTTATGAATACCAATACAGGTATTATTGGAAC